>NZ_CP134979.1:300000-432979 GCF_039355125.1 Buchnera aphidicola (Takecallis taiwana) | reverse complement strand
AATTAGTATTGCCTATAAAAAAAGATGTATCATACAACATTAGTATTGCCTATAAAAAAAGATGTATCATACAACATTAGTATTGCCTATAAAAAAAGATGTATCATACAACATTAGTATTGCCTATAAAAAAAGATATATCATACCTCTGTATAATGATATGATTGAATATATTTATGTTAACTGAAATATATTAAATAATATTTTTTCATTCGAGGTTTTTAATATATGATATTCAATATAGTCTTAGTGGGACAAACTAATGTCGGTAAATCAACATTATTTAATAAATTAATAAATAAGAATGTTGCTATCGTGCATCATACAATAAATTTTACACGAGATCGACAGTATGGTATATTACATTTAAAAAATTCTATTGTTAATCTTATTGATACAGCAGGTATACAATTAGATACTGATAATAATAATATACAAAAAAGCATTTTAAATCAAACATTTATTGCAATTCGTGAAGCATCGTTAGTTTTATTTGTTTTTAACATGAAGACAGGTATTACTGAAGCAGATAAAATTTTATTGCATAGAATACGTAAACAGTCAAAAACGATTTTTATTATTATTAATAAAATTGATACAATTCAAGATTATCAATATAAATTTAGTGAATATTTTTGTTTCGGTATTAAAGAAATTTTTTTAATTTCAGCATTAAAGTCTTTAGGAATATCAAGATTAAAAAATAAAATACAAATTTGGTATAATCAACATATATTACTACCCGGAAATATTTCATGTAATAATATAATTAAAAAAACAAATTCTAATGTATTAAAAAATATTATGATTGCTCTTATTGGAAAACCAAATGTAGGTAAATCAACATTGTTTAATGCGTTACTAAAGAAACAGCGGGCAGTGACTTGTAATATTCCTGGTACAACACGAGATAGTATTACAGATACAATAATTTTTCAAAAACAAAAATATGTTATTATGGATACAGCCGGGGTACGTAAAAAGAATAATACTTCAGTTGAATCATTATCAATATTAAAAACTTTACATGCTATTGCTAATACTCATATTTCAATTTTAATTGTAGATTATACTGATGGTTTT
This sequence comes from Buchnera aphidicola (Takecallis taiwana), assembly GCF_039355125.1. Taxonomy (NCBI): domain Bacteria; kingdom Pseudomonadati; phylum Pseudomonadota; class Gammaproteobacteria; order Enterobacterales; family Erwiniaceae; genus Buchnera; species Buchnera aphidicola. The sequence goes on along the minus strand of NZ_CP134979.1, from coordinate 431,896 downwards.
AATAAGCAAGATCTATGGTTGTTAAATGTTATGATTCAATCTGGAAAAAAAATATTAATATTAATTAATAAATCAGAAAAATTATCTATTGTAGAAAAAAATAAAATAAGAAATTATTTATATTATAAGTATAAAATTATACATTGTTTTTATATTCATTTTATTTCTGCTTTATATCAAATAGGTATAAAGAAAATATTTTTTTTAATTAATAAATTAAATAATAATATTAATTTTATTATGAAATCTTCTGAATTAACAAAGATAATGTATCAAGCGATTCAGGAGTATCCTCCGAAAGTGATTCGGGGTAAACAAATAAAATTACAATATGCACATCCCGGAGGATATAACCCGCCTACAATTGTAATACATGGAAATCAATTAATGTATATTTCAAAAAATTATAAACGTTATTTAATAAATTTTTTTCAAGATCGGTTACATCTTTTTGGTAGTATTATTAAAATTATTTTTAAAAATAAAAGCAATCCATATATGATTCGATAAATATATTTTTAAATTTTATTTATTTATTTTGTCTGTGGTATTTCAACTTTAATAGTTATATTTAAATTTAAGATTTTTGCCTGGCAAGCTAAACGACTATAGTATTCAACACCATATGCTTTATCTAGCACATCATTTTCTTTTTCTGTAATTTCCGATAATGATTCATATCCTTGTCGAATAATACAATGACAGGTACTACAAGCGCATGATTTTTCACATGCGTGTTGCATATTAATATTATTTTTTAAAGCAATGTCTAAAATGGTTTCACCAATTTTCATAATACATATTTTTTGTTTTGATAATAAAATTTTATTTGGTAAAAAAATAATTTTTGACATATTATTAGCCTTATTAAAATAAATTTATTTTTATAATATTTACTCTATATATTCGGTTTGTATATTCCTGAAATATTACAATTATATAACATGTAAATATGTCAGGAATGCTGAAAATTGTTATTTTTTTTTTTTATAGTCTTGAATTGCTGCTTTAATTGCATCTTCTGCAAGAATTGAACAGTGAATTTTTACCGGTGGTAAATCTAATTCATCCGCAATAGTAGTATTTGTAATTTTCTCCGCTTCTTCTATAGATTTTCCTTTAATCCATTCGGTAATTAAAGAACTTGAGGCAATTGCGGAACCGCATCCGTATGTTTTGAAACAAGCATCTTCAATAATTCCTTTTTCATTAACTTTAATTTGTAATTTCATAACATCTCCACAAGCTGGAGCACCAACTAGTCCACTACCAATTTTTTTAGATTGTACGTTTTTAAAAGATCCGACATTACGAGGATTTTCGTAATGATCAATAACTTTTTTACTATATGTCATATGTTTACCTTATCTTGAAGTTTAGTTATGTTGCCATTTTACTTTATTTAGATCAATGCCATCTTTAAACATTTCCCATAATGGGGATAATTCACGTAATTTATGTATTGCTGTATGAATCATATTGATTGTATATGTAATTTCTGCTTCTGTTGTAAACCGTCCTATTGAAAATCTAATTGAGCTATGTGCTAATTCGTCTTTCAAGCCTAATGCTTTTAGTACATATGACGGTTCTAAACTTGCTGAGGTACAAGCAGATCCAGATGACACTGCTAGATTTTTTAATGCCATGATTAAAGATTCACCTTCTACAAAATTAAAGCTTACATTTAAAATATGTGGTGCACTATATTGTAAATTAGTATTTAAATATATTTCTTCAATATTTTTAATACCGTCCCAAAGCATATTACGTAAATGAAATATACGTGTTATTTCATGAGGTAGATTACGGTTTGCAATTTTACATGCAGCGCCCATACCAACAATTTGATGTACTGGTAATGTACCAGATCGCATTCCTCGTTCATGGCTCCCGCCATGTATTTGTGGAGTTAGTCTAATTCTTGGTTTACGTTTAATATATAATACACCAATACCTTTCGGTCCATAAATCTTATGTGCTGAAAATGACATTAAATTAATATAAGTCTTGTTTAAATTGATTGGTATTTTACCTATAGCTTGTGTTGCATCTACATGTAAAAAAATATTTTTTTTACGACATATGTTGGAAATATTGTTTATATCTTGTATAGTTCCAGTTTCATTATTAACATACATAATTGAAATTAATATTGTATTTTTTTTTATGTTTTTTATAATATCTTGTAAATCAATTATACCATTTTTTTTTGGATTAATATATGTAACAGAGTATTTCTTTTGTTCTAGATATCTACAAGTATCTAATACTGATTTATGTTCAGTACTACTTGTGATAATATGATTACCCTTATTACGATAAAAACTACAACAACCTTTAATAGCGAGATTATTAGATTCGGTAGCACCTGAAGTAAAGATAATTTCCCTTGGATCAGCATGAATTAATTCTGCAATTTGTTCACGTGCAATATCTATTGCTTCTTCTGCTAACCAACCAAATTGATGTGATCGTGATGCAGAATTACCAAATGTACCATTAAGAGTGAGGTAGTTGATCATTTTTTTTACTATTTCTGTATCTACCGGTGTTGTTGATGCATAATCTAAATAAATTGGAAACTTCATGTTATGCCTTTAATAAATTATATAATATAGAATTTTAATATAAATGATGTTATTTTATAATATCTAAAAAATTAATATATTATTTTTTGTATATAATGTATTTTTTATAGTAATATTTCTAACGATTAAATTCGAAAATTAATTTTGTGATTTTTTGATTTATTTTTAAATAGACTAAATATATTTAAAATAGTATACTTATAATTTATATAGGGATGTAACTCAATTGGTAGAGTATCGGTCTCCAAAACCGAAAGTTAGGGGTTCAAGTCCCTTCATCCCTGTGTAGTTATACGTTTTTTAAGAATCTTTTTTATACATAATATATTAATTGATATAAATAAAATATAATCATGGATTTTTAATAAATATTTTTTAACCATATAGATATTCTATTGTAGAGATTAGAAATTATGCCTAAATATCGTTCTAAAACTAGTACTAGTGGTAGAAATATGGCAGGTGCTAGAGCATTATGGCGTGCTACAGGAATGAAAGATGATGATTTTAAAAAACCTATTATCGCAGTTGTTAATTCCTTTGCTCAATTTGTCCCTGGACATATACACCTACAAGATGTTGGTACATTAATTGTGGATGTGATTAATAAAACCGGTCAAGGTGTAGCAAAAGAATTCAATACTATTGCTGTAGATGATGGTATTGCCATGGGACATGAAGGTATGTTATATTCTTTACCTTCGCGTGAATTGATCGCTGATTCAATTGAATATATGATTAATGCGCATTGTGTTGATGCTATGATTTGTATTTCTAATTGCGATAAAATCACTCCAGCTATGTTTATGGCTGCATTAAGATTAAATATACCATCTGTATTTGTTTCTGGTGGTCCTATGGAGGCTGGTAAAGTTTCTTTAAATAATGAATTTAAGAAAATTAATTTGGTAGATGCGATCAGTAATAGTGCTGATTCAAAAATATCTGATGATCATGTATATGATATTGAAACATCTGCGTGTCCTACATGTGGTTCATGTTCAGGTATGTTTACAGCAAATTCTATGAATTGTTTAATGGAAGCCATAGGTTTAGCATTACCGGGTAATGGTACTATATTAGCTACACATGTTGATCGAAAACAAATATTTATCGATTCTGCAAAAGCAATAGTAATAGCAACTCAACAATATTATCATTGTAATGATACGTCTGTTTTACCTCGTAATATTGCAAATAAGCTTGCTTTTGAAAATGCTATGCGTGTAGATATTGCAATGGGTGGATCTACAAATACTATTTTACATTTATTAGCTGCCGCACAAGAAGGTAGTGTCGATTTTACTATGAAAGATATTGACAGATTATCACGAACAACGCCACATTTATGTAAAGTTGCTCCTAGTAGTATGTTGTATCATGTAGAAGATGTACATCGAGCAGGTGGTATTATGGGTATTTTAGGCGAATTAAATGAAATTAATTTATTACATCAAAATGTATATAATATTTTAGGTCAATCGTTAAGCACAATGTTAAAAACATACAATATTAAATATACTAAAGATGATAATATAATTAAAATGTTTAGGGCTGGTCCTGCAGGTATCAGAACAACTATACCATATTCTCAATCATTTCGTTGGGATACAGTCGATAATGATCGACAATTTGGATGTATTAGATCCTCTCAGTTTGCTTATAGCCAAGATGGTGGATTAGCAGTTTTGTATGGTAATTTAGCACAAAATGGTTGTATTGTTAAAACTGCTGGATTAGATAAAGATCAATTAGTTTTTACAGGTCGGGCTAAAGTTTATGAAAGTCAAGACACTGCTGTAGAAGCAATATTAAATAATAAAATTCATGCTGGTGATATTGTATTAATTCGTTATGAAGGTCCAAAAGGTGGACCAGGGATGCAAGAAATGTTATATCCTAGTACATATTTAAAATCTATGGGTATAGATAAATCCTGTGCTTTGATAACTGATGGTAGATTTTCAGGAGGAACGTCCGGTTTATCAATTGGGCATATTTCTCCAGAAGCTGCAAATAAAGGGTTAATCGCTTTAGTAAAAGATAATGATTTAATATGTATAGATATCCCAAATCGATCAATTTGTTTAAAGATTACAACAAATGAATTAATGAATCGTCAAAAAGAAGAAGAAAATCATATTAAAGCATATCAACCAAAACATCGTTTTCGTACAATTTCATTTGCATTAAAGTTATATTCATTGTTTGCAACTAGTGCAGATCAAGGCGCGGTTCGTAATACTAAACAGATTAACCTATTACTAAAAAATAATTCATTGGTCAATAAGTAAAATATTATACGCTTTTTCTTTATATAGGAACAGATATAAATATGAATAATTATTTTAATACATTGAATTTTCGTAATCAAGTGATACAGTTACAGCAATGTTCGTTTTTAGATAAAAAAAATTTTAGCAATGTTATTAATATTTTAAAAGATAAAAAAATTGTTATTATTGGTTGTGGTGCTCAAGGATTAAATCAAGGTTTGAATATGCGTGATTCAGGTTTAAATATTTCTTATGCATTAAAAGAAGAAAGTATTTTAACGAAAAATCAATCTTGGCAAAATGCAATTAATCATAATTTTCCAGTTGGTAGTTATGACCAATTAATACCGATAGCAGATTTAGTAATTAATCTAACACCTGATAAACAACATTCGGTTGTTATTGAGAATATACAATCATTAATGAAAAAAAATTCTATTTTAGGTTATTCTCATGGGTTTAATATTGTTGAAGTTGGGGAAATTATTAGAAAAGATATTACTGTGATTATGGTAGCTCCAAAATGTCCAGGTACTGAAGTACGTGAAGAGTATAAACGCGGTTTTGGTGTACCTGCATTAATTGCAGTACATCATGAAAATGATTTTTTACAACAAGGTTTAGAAATTGCAAAAGCTTGGGCGTTTTCTATTGGTAGTCATCGTGCTGGCGTTTTAAAATCATCTTTTATAGCTGAAGTCAAATCGGATTTAATGGGAGAACAAACTATATTATGTGGTTTATTACAGTCTAGTTCAATCGTGATTTATGATTATCTCATGTCTCATGGTTATCAGTCTAGTTATGCAGTAAAGTTACTACAATCCGGATGGGAAGTGCTTACCGAAGCATTGAAACATGGTGGTATTACTTTAATGTTAAATAGATTATCTAATTCTTCTAAATTTCGAGTATGTGAGTTATCCAATAATTTAAAAACTATGTTAAAATCATTGTTTGAGAAACATATGGATGATATTATTTCAGGTGATTTTTCAAAAAATATGATTGCTGATTGGCATAATAATGATAAAAATTTATTAACATGGCGTGATGAAATTAAAAATACTGCATTTGAAAAAGCGGTTACTTCAAATGAAGTCATCATAGAAGATGAATATTTTCAAAACGGTACATTAATGGTTGCTATATTAAAAGCAGGTGTAGAGTTAGCATTTGAAACTATGGTATCTTCTGGTATTAAAGCAGAATCTGCGTATTATGAATCTTTACATGAATTACCATTAATCGCAAATACTATTGCTAGAAAGCGTTTTTATGAAATGAATTTAGTAATCTCTGATACAGCAGAATATGGTAGTTATTTATTTACAAAACGTGCGATACCTATTTTAAGAAACTTTATTCGTAATATACGTCAGGATGATATTGGTGTTTCTTATCCAAAGACTGAGATTAGTAATATAAAATTACATGACTTAAATCAAGAAATTTATAATCATGATATTGAAAAGATTGGCAGAAAATTAAGAAGTTACATGAAAAATATGAAAAGCATTTTAGATATTTAAATAATATATGTTGTTAAATAAACGGCAAGTACAAGCAATTCATACAGTACAAGGTCCTTGCTTAGTATTAGCAGGGGCAGGGTCAGGAAAAACTTGTGTTATAATTAATAAAATTGTTACATTAATTAATCAATATGGCTATAAAGCTAGTGAGATTTTTGCAGTTACTTTTACAAATAAATCCGCTCAAGAAATGAAATCTAGAATTTATAAAATTTTGCAGACAAAACAAAATATTAGTCAAAAATTAAATATTTATACATTTCATGCGTTAGGTATGAAAATTATTTCACAATCACTAGATTTATTAGGATATAAAAGTGATTATACTTTATTTGATTCTGCAGATCAAACACGATTAATTAAAAGTATTATTGCACAAAATATGCGAAATAATCATGATATTTTAAAAAAAATTATTTCATATATTACGTATCAAAAAAATAAAATTATTACTCCTAAACAAGCAAAGAAAGATGCTGTTTCAAAACAAGATCAAATCTTTGCTGTATATTATGATCAATATAATAAATTTTTAAAACAAAATAATGCTTTTGATTTTGACGATTTAATCTATGTGGCAGTTATTTTATTGCAAAAACATCCTGTGATTCAGGATAAGTGGCAAAATTATATTAAATATTTATTAGTAGATGAATATCAGGATACTAATTTTAGTCAATACAAATTAATTCAATTATTAACAGGTTCTGCATCTAATTTTACGTTGGTAGGTGATGATGATCAATCTATCTACGCATGGCGTGGAGCTAATATTGATAATATATTATTTTTAAAACGTGATTATCCTAATTTACAAGTTATCACAATGGAACATAATTATAGATCATCAAAAAGGATTTTACATATTGCGAATACGTTAATATCGAATAATGTGCATATTTTTAAAAAAAAATTATTTTCTAACTTATCAGATGGTGCGAAAATTCGTGTATTAAAGTTAAAAAATGAATACCAAGAAGCAAAAAAAATTATTGATGATATATTACTACATAAAGTACATCATGGTATGAATTACCATGATTATGCTATTTTATATCGTACGAATCAACAAGCTAAAATTTTTGAAAAATATTTATTTCAAAAACAAATACCATATTTTATTCATGGCAATAATTCATTTTTTAATAGATCTGAAATTAAAAATTTAATATCATATCTAAAATTTTTTATTAATCAATATGATAATATCTCTCTTATAAGAATTATTAATATACCAGCTCGTAATATTGGTATAAATACAGTAAAAAAAATTGTTAAATATGCAAATGATTATAATAAAGATTATTTTTCTGTTATACAAGATGATGTTTTTAAAAATACATTACATTCATATGTACGTAAAAGATTAGATAAATTTACAGTTTGGGTGAAAAATATCATGCTTTTTTTTAAAGAAAAACCAACACAAATATTATATAAAATCATGCATGATACACAGTATGAAAAATGGTTAATAAAATCTAATAAAAATAATTATCAAAAATGTATACAAAATGTACATATTTTTTTAGACTGGACCAAAGCATTTTTTAAACAGTATAGTGAAAAATATGTTACATTAAATACGTATGATATATTAGTACAACTAGTAAATCAATTTGTTATGCATGATATAAATATAAACGCTAATCATACTAATGAATGTAATGCTATACAATTAATGACCATGCATGCATCGAAAGGTTTAGAATTTCCTATTGTATTCATAGTCGGATCAGAAGAAGGTATTATTCCTTCTTATCAACAAATTCATGTTAATAATATTGCTGAAGAGCGTCGATTAATTTATGTTGCTATTACTCGAGCTAAAACTGAATTGACATTTAGTTATTGTCATCAAAGATCTTGCTATAATGAAATTATACAAATTCAACCAAGTCGTTTTTTATTTGAATTACCCAGACATGATTTAATTTGGATAAATATAGTATAATATATTTAAATATTATTTTATTTTTTATAATCAAATTTCTCAGGACGAATATTATGAATAGTTTACTTATATCTTTAACAGATGATAATTTTAATACAGTAATTAATAATAAAAATAAACCAGTTATTGTAGATTTTTGGGCAGATTGGTGTGGCCCATGTAAAGTTTTTGTACCAATTTTAGAAGAGATTGCACAAGAATATCAAAAAACATTAATAGTCGCAAAAGTGAATGTCGATGCTTGTCAAGAAATTATGTCAAAATATTCTATACAAAGTATACCGACATTATTATTTTTTAAAAATAGTAAATTAATTGCTAAAAATTCAGGCGTAATTTCTGCATCTGAAATTAAAAAATTATTAAATTTACATTTTAATATTACATAATATACATATTATATGATATGTTTTGTACTCCAAAACCGCTAGATATTTTTTTAATATCGTGTTATTATTATAATATAAAAGTTTATTAATATTATAAGATAGATGTATTTTATATCCCTCCTTCCCCCTCCTCTAAAGATAACTCCAAATATTTCTACAGTTATATATTAGTGTTTTTATTAAGAAATGATATTTATGAATCTTACTACACTGAAAAATATGTTAGTTTCTGAATTAATTATTCTTGGTAATAAGATCGGACTAGAAAATTTAGCTCGAATGCGAAAACAAGATATTATTTTTACTATTCTAAAACAACATGCAAAAGGTGGTGAAAATATCTTTGGAGATGGAGTTTTAGAAATATTGCAAGATGGATTTGGTTTTCTACGTTCTTCAGATAGTTCTTATCTAGCTGGTCCTGATGATATATATATATCACCAAGTCAAATTCGTAGATTTAATTTGCGAACCGGGGATACTATTGCTGGTAAAATTAGACCTCCTAAAGAGGGCGAAAGATATTTTGCTTTATTAAAAGTTAATAAAGTGAATTATGAAAAACCAGAAAACGCACGTACTAAAATTTTATTTGAAAATTTAACTCCATTGCATGCTAATTCACGATTACGGATGGAGCGAGGTAACGGATCAACTGAAGATTTAACCACGCGTGTTTTAGATTTATCTGCTCCTATTGGTAGAGGACAGAGAGGGTTGATTGTAGCTCCACCAAAAGCTGGTAAAACTATGTTATTACAAAATATTGCTCAAAGTATCGCGCAAAACCATGCAGAGTGTGTTTTAATAGTTTTATTAATTGACGAACGACCTGAAGAAGTAACAGAAATGCAACGTTTAGTGAAAGGAGAAGTTATTGCTTCAACATTTGATGAACCAGCTCTGCGACACATTCAGGTAGCAGAGATGGTGATTGAAAAAGCTAAACGTTTAGTAGAACATAAAAAAGATGTTGTTGTATTACTCGATTCTGTGACTAGATTAGCCAGGGCATATAATACAGTTGTACCTGCTTCCGGTAAAGTATTAACAGGAGGTGTAGATGCTAATGCTTTACATCGACCAAAACGATTTTTTGGTGCTGCCCGAAACGTTGAAGAGGGTGGTAGTTTAACTATTATTGCTACAGCATTAATTGATACCGGTTCTAAAATGGATGAAGTAATTTATGAGGAATTTAAAGGAACGGGGAATATGGAATTATTATTATCCCGTAAGATTGCAGAAAAACGTGTGTTTCCAGCAATTGATTATAATCGTTCAGGTACTCGAAAAGAAGAATTATTAACCTCATCTGAAGAATTAAAAAAAATGTGGATTTTGCGTAAAATCATTCATCCGATGAATGAAATTGATGCAATGGATTTTTTAATTAATAAATTGTCTATGACAAAGACAAATTACGAATTTTTTAATATGATGCAACGTATATAAAAATACATACTAAATAATTGTAACATTTGTTATAATGTATTATAACATAAAATATATTTTTGAATCTATATTTAGTTCATGTATTATATTTATATTTTTGAAATATAATTATCTTTTTTTTAAAGCGCTCGTAGCTCAGTTGGATAGAGCGCTACCCTCCGAAGGTAGAGGTCTCAGGTTCAAATCCTGTCGAGCGCAATTTTTTAATTTGAAAAATATTTACTTAAAATAAATAATATGTTATAATTTCTTAGTATATATTGTTTTAAATTACTTATATGGTGACTATAGCTCAGTTGGTAGAGTCCTGGATTGTGGTTCCAGATGTCATGGGTTCGAGCCCCATTAGTCACCCAAAGTGTTTTTTAAATTTTTAAATTTTTAAATATTTTTTATTTCGGCGAATAGCGCAGCTTGGTAGCGCAACTGGTTTGGGACCAGTAGGTCAGGGGTTCAAATCCTCTTTCGCCGAATTATATTTTTATATTATTAAATTTTCTAATGTAATTTTCATAGATCCTTGTAAATAACACGCTTGTTTTAAGATATGCCAAAAATTTATTTTACTACGATTACAAATCCAATTGTTATTTTTATAATTGAAATGATATCCATTTTGTTTTGTAGCTAACCAAATTTGTCTTAATGATTCTTGTTTGCTAATGATAATTTTATTTTTTTTAGAAAAAGATATTACCATAATGTGATGATTAATTTCATAATCTAAATCATTTTCATAATTTACATGATCTAAAGTGTTTTCAATTTGTGTTAAAATATTATTATATAAAGTATGAAATTCAGATTTTGTAAGCTTCATAAGTTTATCCAATTATATCTTGTATGAGATTACATGATGTAAATTTAAATATTACTGATCAATATTATCAGGTTTGTTTTTTCATTTATATAAATCTTTCTTATTATGTTAAATCAAAATAAAGTATTAAATTTTTCAAAAATGCATGGTTTAGGTAATGATTTTGTCATTTTAGACAGAATTAATCAAGAATTTAATTTATCGAAACAAGTAATACAGAAAATATCTAATCGAAATACTGGTATTGGATTTGATCAGTTATTAATAGTTGAACATGCAAAAAATATCAAATATGATTTTTATTATCGTATTTTTAATTCGGATGGTTCTGAGGTAGCGCAGTGTGGTAATGGTGCAAGGTGTTTTGCATATTTTATATATTTAAAAAAGATGACTATAAAAACTACACTGATGGTACAAACACAAAATAGCCATATTATTATTCAAATCATTAATAAAAATAATATCATTGTAAATATGGGTAAACCTCAATTTAATTTATTGAATATACCAAAGTTTATATTAAATAATTTTCGTTTAAATACATTTACTGTAAATGATTGTATAATAAAATACGGTACAATTTTTATTGGCAATCCGCATTTTATTACTATTGTTAAAAATATTAAAAATTATCCTGTATGCCGTATTGGAAAAATACTTAATAATCATTCTTTTTTTCCGGACGGTATTAATGTTAACTATATGCAAGTTGTGTCTAATGAGCATATTATCTTACGTGTATATGAACGCGGAGTTGGTGAAACACAAGCTTGTGGTAGTGGTGCCTGTGCTTCTGTCGTATTTGGTATTATACAAGGTATTTTAAAAAATCATGTTATTGTGACTTTACCAGGCGGTGATTTACAAGTTCGTTGGAATGGATTTGGACATGATGTGTATATGACAGGACCTGCTGAATACGTATATGATGGCTATATTAGTGAAAGATTTTTCAAGGTTTGATAATTTTTATATTATTATTATATAAAATATAATATTATTAAACATAATATTGAAAGTACATTTTTAATATAATATGATGTTCCTAAATAAAAGGAGAAAGGCTTGTCCGGTTTAAAGAAACAGTGTAATCAAAAACATGTTATTACTAATTTTCAGTGTGAAAAAAAAAAATATATTGGTCGTGAAACTATAAAATTTAAAAAAGTTATTATTGCTTTATTTTCGGCTGGATTAGCTACTTTTTCAATTTTATATTGTGTACAACCTATTTTACCTACTTTTTCAAGTGAGTTTCATTTAACACCTGCACAGAGTAGTTTATCTTTATCTGCTGCTACAGCATCCATGGCTATTGGTATGTTATTTACAGGTTCTTTATCAGATACATTCGGTCGTAAAATCGTCATGAGCACTTCTTTATTGTTAGCGACATCATTAACTATATTATGTTCTGCAATGCATACCTGGATTGAAATTATTATTTTAAGGATGTTAACCGGTTTAACGTTAAGTGGTGTAGCTGCTGTTGCAATGACATACTTAAGTGAAGAAATGCATCCTAAAATATTACCTTTTGCAATAGGGTTGTATATTAGTGGTAATACTATTGGTGGTTTTTCTGGTAGATTTTTAAGTAGTGTCTTAGTTAATTATTGTTCTTGGGAAAAATCACTATTTATTATTGGTATTGTTTCTTTAATTGGATCTGTACTGTTTGTAATTTTGTTACCTGCTTCTAAAAACTTTATTAGTATCTCTTTAAAACCTAATAAAATTATGCGTAGTTTCCTGATACAATGTAATGATAATGTGTTATCGACTTTATTTTTAATTGGTTTTATTTTAATGGGTAGTTTTGTAACTTTATTTAATTATGTTGGTTATCGATTAATGATAAAACCGTTTTTTTTAAATCAAATTGTTATAGGTTTGTTATCTGTGGTGTATTTAACTGGAGCATATAGTTCACCGAAAGCGAGTGAATTTATTATCCAGTATGGTAGAAAAAATGTATTAATTTATTCATTGTTAATTATGATTTTAGGTATTGTAATGACGCAATGGAATATTTTAATATTTATAATTTTAGGATTAATGATGTTTTCGAGTGGTTTTTTTTCTGCTCACTCAGTTGCAAGCAGTTGGATAGGTTATCGTTCTAAAATAGCAAAAGGTCAAGCATCTTCATTATATTTGTGTTGTTATTATTTAGGATCGAGTATACTTGGTACATTTGGTGGTATTTTTTGGTCATTTGGTAATTGGGTTGGTATTTCTATATTTATTATTACAATACTACTTATTGGAGCAAAATATGTACATCGTATCAATACTGATCAAGAATGATGTAATATAATATAATAATTATATCATTTTATATCATAAAATATATAAATTTTTATTGTAAATATATTTTTAATAATATATTTTAGTATTTTTTTTTGTTAAATAAATATCAAAACGATGTTTCTTTGTTTCGATAATGTAGTTTGGTTTTATATTTGCAACGTGATTTGATTTTTTTGGTCGTTTAACAACAACGCGGTTTTTAGCAAATAATAGACATATTGGTAGTAATAAGTGAGAATCTGTATCATTACCAACTATATCTTGAATTGTTCGTATTGTTTTTTTTGATAGTGCTTTTTTTTTTAATTTTGGGAACATTGGATCTAAATAAATTACATCGGGTTTTTTAATATTCAGTTGGTGAATATTTAAGCTGGTATTATATATTAATTGCATGCGTTGTTTTATTAAATGTTGTATTTTATTATCTTGATAACTTCGTTTTAATCCATCATCTAACAAGATTGATATAATTGGATTACGTTCGATCATAGTAACATGACATCCATATGAAAAGAATATAAACGCATCTTTACCCAATCCAGTAGTGGCATCTACAATATTTGGAAAAAAGTTTTTTTTTATTCCAATAGCTTGTATCATTTTTATTTTTTGATCGCTTTGATGCAATACCATTTTTTTATAATTAAAATCTATCCATATATTCTTTTTAGTATTAATTACGTGGTTGTTTAATTCAATACGATTTTTATTAAAAATTAAAGAAAATTTAGCATTATCATCATGTTGAATTTTCCATTTAGTTTGAAAATGTAATAATTTTTTTTTATTGGTATAGTTTATAAGTTTGATTTTATATATCATATATATTAAATATAAATAAAGTTTATGTAAATTAAATATATTGAAATATAATGTATATATTTGTAATATAATTTTTTGTTGCAATATTTTGTAAATAATATATATAATATTAATTAGTAATCTTGTCATTCCATCAACTAACAATTTCGATCTATTCGGATAAAGGGAGAATCCCAATAATATGACAACTATTTTCCCTATTCGTGATAAAAAAATATTAATACAAGCAAATAAGGTAGTTCATCATACTGATTTCAAAGTAAAAAATATGACCTATCATAAAACACATGTTTTAAATACGATATATGATCAAAAAAGACCTGTGATGATGTTTCGAGAACCAAATGATGTTATTCGTTTTCATACTGTACAAACATTCATCTTACATGTTACTTCAAAACTTCGGTATTGTATTTTTTTAAAGGGAATACTAAATAATAAAATAGTAGATCTTACTATTAGAAAACTTAGAAATAATATTTATTTTGTTGTACCAAGGTTAAGTTTTCCTAAAGATGTGTATAGTCAGGGTTTCAAGTCTTATTTTGTGAATTTTTTTAAAGATTATTCACGTGTTATACCAACTATACACAGTATTTTTAAAAAAATTTTTCCAAACCCAATTGATATTGTAAAATCTACAATTAGTAGTGTAAGTTTTAATACTATTCATAAAGCAGTTACGGTAGTAAAAAATATTTTTCTATTTCGTAATAGGATTAAAGATTCTTTCACAAAAACAACACATATAGATGTAATAAAATCTGAATTACAAAAATCCATTTATAATAAATTAGATTTTTTTGTAAGTATAAAAAAATATTTTCATTTATCAAAATTATTAACTATGCCTAACATAGGTAGTATTTTTTATACGATTAAATCTAATAGTGTAAAATTACCTTATTATCATAAACGTATTGCAAAATCTAATCCTATATTTTTTGAAAACAAAACAAAAAATATTAATTGGATTGATTTAAATGTAACAAATAAAATTAGTAGTACAGATTGTTTAAGTCAAAAAATATTTTATGAAGCACAACAAATAAAAAATAAATTACCAGATATTAAATTACCAAAAAAGAGTAGCATTATTATCGATAATGCACATTTTACCTCTGGTTTACATTATCATACTTTAAATATTTTACAAGCAGCTATCCCGAATACATTTTTAAGAAATTTAGTTTTATCATGTTTTCAACAAGATTTACTGAATCAACCATGTTTAAGTATTTTTTATAATACTGTAGATATAGATAAATTTGTTCCTGAACAATCTGCTATATTGTATTCAATAGATACATTAAAACATAATCAAATTAAGTTGACAGCAACGTATTTAGGTCGTTTGATTAAAATTGTAGATGAGCAAACAAATAAAAATTATACAACTTTTGGTGCTCGTACTTCCATTATTTTATCGGAAGATGCATTACCTAAAATTAAATATTGTAATTTTATCAATTAAGGTTATAGAACGAATATTATATGTATTTAATAGGTGTTATTATCACATTTAATATTAGCCCATAAATATATGGGCTAAATATGATTTTTTTGTAATATAATTTTTCATATATTTGATTTGAGAATTTTAATGTTTAAAAAATCTAATGTTATTTTATCAAAACGAGCAAATATAATATTTAATATTCGTAGATTTTTTTTTAAAAGAAATATTTTAGAAGTAGAAACACCAATTCTGACACAACATACAGTGACAGATTGTCATTTAATGCCATTACCAGTATTATGTAATATGAATTATACTAATCATAACAACATTACTAGATGGCTTATTACAAGCCCAGAATATCATATGAAAAGATTATTATCACGGGATATTGGCCCTATTTATCAAATATGCCATGTATTTCGTGATGATGAGTCTGGTGCTTTACATAATATAGAGTTTTCTATATTAGAATGGTATCAACCCTTCTATAATATGTTTGATATGATGGAACAGATTGAAGTTTTACTTAAGTCAATTTTTCAATTTCCAGCTTGTGATCGTGTTTCTTATCAGGATATTTTTATACAAAGATTATCTATTAATCCGTTTGATGTTGATATTCAAAAATTATATAATATTTTAAATAAAATTAATCATCAACATTTAATACAAAAAAAAAATACTATTATTGATTTATTAAATTTAATATTTTTAATAGTGATTCAACCAAATCTTGGTTTACAACATCCAATTTTTATATATCATTATCCTGCCAGCCAAGCTATGCTTGCTCGAATAAACAAAATCGATTGTAATGTTTCTGATCGGTTTGAATTATTTTTTAAGGGTATAGAATTAGGTAATGGATTTTGTGAACTGATTGATTCTAGGGAACAAAAAAAACGGTTTGATCTGGATAATAACTATAGAGTTAAATTAAAAATACCAAAAATAGCAATTGATATGCGTTTTATAAATGCATTGAATAATAAATATATGCCTTATTGTTCTGGTGTTGCTTTAGGTATTGACCGCATTATTATGCTTATATGTCATATTAATAAAATTCAAGAGGTATTAACATTTTCTGTATCAGATTGTTAGTTTAAAGATTTAAAAAATAGAATATTAGTGTTAAGTGATCTGTATTATTACCAATAATTTTCACTACTAATATGTCCTGGCATTCTACGTAAATGTTTTTTTAAATTAAATTTTTGAATAAGTATGGATTGGGTTTCTTTGACCATGTCAGGATTACCACATAACATGACATGCGATGTTTTTGGACAGATATTGTAACCAATATTTTGTTCTAGTATATTATTACATAATAATTTGGGAATTCTACCAGTTAATGAATTTATATTTTTCTCTTGACTAGTGATTGTTTGTATAATGAGTTTATTCTGATAGCGTTTTTTTATTTTATTTATTAGTGGTAAATATACTAATTCTGTTGCATATTTAACAGCGTATATTAGAATAATTTTTTTAAATTTCTCTAGCCCGGTCCCGTCTTGTAAAATTGAACAGAATGGGCCTATAGCTGTACCAGTAGCCATCATCCAGAGTATTTGGCATGTTGGAATTTCTTGCATGGTAAAAAAACCTGACGCTTCTTTAGAAATTAATATTTCTTCCCCTATAGTCAGGTGGTATAATTTATTAGACATAATACCATTTGGAATTAATGTTATAACAAATTCTAGATTTTTATCATGTGGAGCATTAACATACGAATATACTCTTTTAATATATTTTTTTTCTGATATTTTTATTGCAATTTTTGCAAATTGTCCAGCTAAAAATGGTGTTATTGGTGCATGTAAAATAATTTTAAAT
The DNA here is from genome assembly GCF_039355125.1 of Buchnera aphidicola (Takecallis taiwana). Taxonomy (NCBI): domain Bacteria; kingdom Pseudomonadati; phylum Pseudomonadota; class Gammaproteobacteria; order Enterobacterales; family Erwiniaceae; genus Buchnera; species Buchnera aphidicola. Next base: position 414,428 of record NZ_CP134979.1, on the reverse strand, counting down.
AATCGTTTTGTCCATCTTGTAATTTTTACTACTTTAGCATTTACCCAGTAAGTCATATTCAAGCCTTTTTGTAAACACAGTGATTGATTCTGTATTTATAATATAAATCGACCTAAATCTTCGTTAAAGATTAATTGATCTAAATGTTTACTAACATATTCGGCGTTTATTATAATAATTTGATCTTTAATTTCATTTGCCATAAATGATATATCTTCCATTAATCTTTCAAGGACAGTATATAATCGTCTTGCGCCAATATTTTCCATAATGGTATTTACTTTCCATGACGCTTCTGCAATCTTATATATTCCATCTTTTGTAAATTGAATATTAACACCTTCTGTTTTCATTAATGCAGTATATTGTGTAATGAGTGCTGTTTTTGGTTCTGTTAATATTTTCTCGAAATCTTGTATGTTTAATGGATGTAAATTTACTCTAATGGGTAATCTGCCTTGTAATTCTGGTATCAAATCTGAAGGGCTGGATATTTGAAATGCACCGGATGTGATGAATAAAATATGATCTGTTTTTACGGTTCCATATTTTGTTGATACTGAGCATCCTTCAATTATTGGTAATAAATCCCTTTGTACACCTTCTCGTGATACATCTAAACCTGTTGTACCTCTATTTTTGCAAATTTTATCTAATTCATCAATAAATACTATTCCGTTTTGTTCGACTAATGTAATAGCTTCTTGTTTTATTTCTTCTATATTTAATAATTTTGCCGCTTCTTCTGCACATAGTATTCGCATTGCATCCTTAATTTTTACTTTTTTTTTTGTTTTTTTTTGATGATTGAGATTTTGAAATAGTAATTGCAACTGATTTGTTAAGTCTTCCATACCTGGTGGTGCCATAATTTCTACACCCATAGGGTGATTTGTGATATTAATTTCAATTTCTTTATCATCTAGTTCACCTGATTGTAGCTTTTTATGAAATGTTTGTATAGTTGTTGTTGGTTTTTTGTTAGTATTATCATTATTATTATTTTTCACTGTTGGTACAAGAATTTGTAATATTTTTTGTTCAGCAATTTTTTTTGCTTGTTGTTTATGTTTTTTAGATTTTTTAATTTTTATAATTTTCATTGCTGTTTCAATTAAATCACGAATAATTGAATCTACTTCTTTTCCTACATATCCTACTTCGGTAAATTTTGTTGCTTCAACTTTAATAAATGGCGCGTGCGCTAATTTTGCCAATCTGCGTGCAATTTCAGTTTTTCCTACACCTGTTGGTCCGATCATAAGAATATTTTTTGGAGTAATTTCATGTTGTAAATCCCGTTTTAGTTGCATTCTTCGCCAACGATTTCGTAGTGCAACTGCTACTGCTCTTTTTGCTTTTTTTTGCCCAACAATAAATTTATCAAGTTCTTTTACAATTTCTCGAGGAGTCATAGTTGGCATAAAAATAATCCTTTTATTTTTCTGAATGTAGTTCTTTAATGGTAAAGATATGATTTGTGTATATACAAATATCTGCCGCAATAGTTAATGCTGTTTTGACAATCTTGCGCGCTTCTAATGTAGAGTGTTTTAATAATGCATAAGCAGCTGCTTTGGCATATGATCCTCCAGAACCAATAGCAATGATATCATGTTCTGGTTGTATGACATCACCATTCCCTGTAATAATTAATGATGTATTTTTATCGGCAACAGCTAATATTGCTTCTAGTTTACGTAAGACGCGGTCGCTACGCCAATCTTTAGCAAGTTCTATTGCTGATTTTTTTAGTTGTCCTTGATACATTTCTAATTTTTTTTCAAACAGTTCAAATAAAGTAAATGAATCCGCTGTACCTCCTGCAAATCCTGAAATAACTTTATTATTATACAGAGATCTTACCTTGTTTACATTACCTTTCATAATAGTGTTGCCTAAAGTAGCTTGACCATCTCCACCGATTACTACTTTATTATTTAATCTAATACTTAATATTGTGGTCATAAATCGATCTCTTTGTATAGAATATCAAAAATTTATTACGTGTTTTTGTTAATTATAAATATTATCTAATTTATAATTAGTAGATATTATATATTATAAATTATAACCGCTTGTCATTCTTATAATTATAATTTCAATTTTCAAATATTACTACTATTTTAGTAGTTATATAGCCGGAGATAAAATGAAACCCAATATTCATCCTAAGTATCAAGAAACTGTTGTGACCTGTTCTTGTGGAAACAGTATTAATATATTTTCTACTTTAAGTGTAAAAACTTTAAATATTGATATATGTTCAAAATGTCATCCTTTTTATACCGGTAAACAACGAAATGTTTCTCATGGAGGCAGAATTGAGCGATTTAATAAGAAATTTTTATAACAGTAAGGTTATTATATAATATAAATGCTTTTCTATTGATATAGTATTGTAGTATGTAATTTTGTTATTCAGCGGGAAACGAGGTTCGAACTCGCGACCTCAACCTTGGCAAGGTTGCGCTCTACCAACTGAGCTATTCCCGCATGTTTCTTGTATTTACCATTATAGTATATAACATAATTTAAATAAACTGCAAGTATTTAAGTTATTTTTTTTAGTTGTATAGAATTTTTTATAAAAAATTTTTTATAAAATATTAGTTCATCAATGGAATTATAAATATCAAATAATGCTATATGTTGATTTGTTTTTTTTTGTGTATGTATTAAATTCGGATACCATCGTTTTAATAATTCTTTTATTGTGCTAATATCAATATGACGATAATGAAAGTATGATTCTAACTTTGGCATATATTTAAGTAAAAAACGTCGATCTTGACTAATTGTATTACCGCACATGGGTGATTTCTTATTTGGTACCCATTGTTTAATAAAATTGAGTATTTCTTGTTCAGCTTTTTTTTCGTTATATCTACTAGTTTGAATTTTGTTAATTAAGTTAGTTTTTGTATGAGTTTTACGGTTCCATGTATTCATTAATGATAAGTGTTTTGGATGTTGATGTATTGGGATACATGGACCCACTGCGATTATATTAATATTTGCATTTGTGATTACTGTACTAATTTCTATAATTCGGTGTTTATCCGGATTTAATCCGGTCATTTCTAAATCAATCCATATTAAATTATTATCATTTATCATTGTTATTATAATATATATGATGTATTTTACAATTTTTTTTGAATTCTATATAAGAACCATAATATCAGAAATAAATAATATTTTTATTTTTTATTATATTGTTTCTATAGTAGTGTCATAAATTTTTATTTGATAATATAAATTATAGTAAATTTTTAAATTGTTTTTTATATTGTATTGTGATATTAAAANTGCTGATTATATAAAAAAGGATTATTATACCATGAAAAATATTGCTCCTGTTAAAACTACATCTTGGAAAGAATTAAACAATCATTTTCAAGAGATTAAACATGTACATTTAATTGATTTATTTAATAAGGATAAAGACCGTTTTAAAAAATTCTCCTTTACTTTCCAAAATAAATTACTACTTGATATTTCAAAAAATAGAATTACACATACAACAGTGCAATTATTGTTAAATTTAGCTAATGAAATGAATTTATCTACAGCAATTCAAGCAATGTTTTCTGGTTCAAATATTAATTTTACTGAAAAACGCCCGGTTTTACATACTGCTTTAAGAAATAAATCTAATAATCAAATTATATTAAATGGATTTGATATTATGCCTGAAATTAAATTTGTTTTAGATAAGATACAAAGTTTTTCAGAACAAGTTATTTCTGGTAAGTGGAAAGGATATTCAGGAAAAAAAATTACTACTGTTGTCAATGTTGGTATTGGTGGTTCTGATTTAGGACCTAAGATGGTGACAGATGCTTTAAAACCATATAAAAATCATTTAAATATGTATTTTATTTCTAATATTGATAGTACGGAATTATTTCAATTATTCAAGATAATTAATTTTGAAACCACAATATTTTTAATATCATCAAAAACTTTTACTACACAAGAAACTATGATTAATGCTAAAACTATTAAAAGGTATTTTTTGAAAAAAGTTGGTAATATTGAGTATATGGATCAGCATTTTTTTGCAGTAACTATGGCATTTCGAAAAGCCGAAAATTTTGGTATTTTAAAAAGTAATGTTTTTAGATTATGGGATTGGGTTGGGGGACGTTATTCCATATGGTCTGCAATGGGATTATCAATAGCATTATCAATTGGATTTAAAAATTTTTCTCAATTATTAAGCGGTGCGTATGATATGGATGTACATTTTCAACAAACTAATTTTGGTAGTAATATGCCTGTTTTGTTAGCGTTAATTGGTATTTGGTATAATAATTTCTTTAATACTGAAACAGAAGCGATTTTACCATATGATCAATATTTACATCGTTTACCTGAATATATTCAACAAAGTAATATGGAGTCTAATGGGAAAAATATTGATCGTAATGGAAATCAGGTTTCTTGGCAAACTGGCCCGATTATTTGGGGTACAGTCGGTACAAATGGTCAGCATTCATTTTATCAATTAATGCATCAGGGTACAAAGTTAATTCCATGTGATTTTATTGCCCCAATAGTGTCCCAAAATCCTATATATAATCATCATGAGATATTATTGTCCAATTTTTTTGCTCAAACACATGCATTAGCTTTTGGTAATTTTTTTTATAAACAGGATAATATTATATCATCTAAATATAATATGAAAAATCAATATATTGAAAAATTTAAATTTTTTGAAGGTAATCGTCCTAGTAATACATTATTATTTCATAAAATTGATCCTTATTCTTTAGGTTTATTAATTGCATTATATGAACATAAAATATTTACTCAGGGTGTTATTTTTAATATATTTAGTTTTGATCAATGGGGTGTAGAACTTGGAAAACAAATATCTCAAAGTATTTATAGTGACTTAAGTAACAAAAATAGTATATTGAATTATGACGATTCTACTCTGGGTTTAATAAATTACTATAATAAATCTACACTTTGTTAAATGATATTGACATATAATGAGTAATTTGAATAAAAAATTTGTTATTTTTTTAATGGGTCCCACAGCATCTGGTAAATCAACTTTAGCTATGAGTTTGCGTAAATATCTTCCAATAGAATTAATTAGTGTTGATTCAGCTTTAATTTATAAAAATATGGATATTGGAACTGCTAAACCAAGTAGTATAGAATTATTACAACATCCACATCGGTTAATTAATTTGGTAGATCCGGGTGATTTATATTCTGTTTCTGATTTTCGTCGTGATGCTATGCAAGCTATTGAAGAAATTTTTTATATGAATAGAATTCCATTATTAGTGGGTGGAACTATGTTATATTATCATATTTTATTGCATGGTATATCGGTATTACCTACAGCGAATATAGAATTGCGAGATCGGTTGTTATATTATCATAAAATTAGTAGTAAAAATTTTTTACATGAATATTTATCGTTAGTAGATATTGACTCTGCTAATATAATTCATCCAAATGATATTTATAGACTCATACGAGCGTTAGAAGTGTATTTAATGACCGGTAATAAAATGAGTATATTAAAACAAAAAATATCTAATAGTTTTCCATATAAAGTAATACAATTTGCTTTACTACCAAAAAGAAAATATTTATATGCTCAGATTAAGAAGCGTTTTTATAATATGTTACATCAAGGTTTAGAATATGAAGTACGTAAATTATTTTATAGAGGTGATTTAAAGATAACATCACCTGCGATAAAGTGTATTGGTTATCGTCATATGTGGTTATATTTCTTAAGTAAAATTAGTTATAGTGATATGATTGATCGTGCAATTATTGCAACACATCAATTTTCAAAAAAACAAATTACGTGGTTAAAAAATTGGAATAATTTACATATTTTATCTGATCATGATTTATATGTATCAAGATTCAAAATATTAAATTTAATATATTTAAATCATTATAATGATTTATAACAATGTATATTTACAATTATATATTTCTTATTTTAAAAATAATATTACAATTTTATAAAAATAGTTTATTTTTTCGTGTATTATTTTATTTTAAATATTATTTATATTACATTATGTTAATATGTAATATTTTTTGACATAGTATTCAAATAAATACGATTTATTATAAAATTGATGTATACACATGAATCAGCATAATATACAATGTAAATTTAAAAATATTCAAATTGATGCTCCCTATAGAAGTAATCCAGCAGCAACTTTTTATGAAATTTGTGGTGATAAAAAATCGACTTTATTGTTGGAATCTGCAGAAATAAACAAAAAATATCAATTAAAAAGCATGATGATTATTGATGCAGCAGTACGTATTACTGCTTACGATCAAGTTGTAATTCTTGATGCTTTAACTAAAAATGGTACAAGTATATTATATCATCTTTGTAACATTATTCCTAAAATGGTAAAGATTAGTTTTTATAAAAATCAACTAAAGTTAATTTTTACGCGTCATACATTGGATTTAGATGAAGATATTAAATTACGTGCATTATCGGTATTTGATACTTTTCGATTTATTATGCAATCAATTCAAGTAGATCAGAAAGATCTAGATTCATTTTTTTTTGGCGGATTATTTTCATATGATTTAGTTAATACGTTTGAAGTATTACCAGAAATACATAGTGTGCAAAAATGCCCGGATTTTTGCTTTTATTTATCAGAAATATTATTAACTATTGATCATTTAAAGCAAAAAAGTATACTTTATGGAAGTATATTTAATTCTGATGTTTGTGAACAAAAACGTATTACTCGTAGATTACTTAATATTCGTAAAAAATTAAAAAATACACCTATTAATATACCCGATTATAAAATCCCTAATCCAAAAATTGAAATAAATTTTAGTGATTTAGAATATCAAAAAATTGTTAATAAAATGAAAGTATACATACGAAAAGGTGAAATTTTTCAAGTAGTTCCGTCAAGACAGTTTTCATTATTATGTCCATATCCTTTATCTGCATATCATGCATTAAAATTAAATAATCCTAGTCCGTATATGTTTTTTATGCAGGATATGGATTTTACATTATTTGGCGCGTCTCCTGAAAGTGCATTGAAGTATAATCCAATAAATCGTAGGATTGAAATTTATCCTATTGCGGGAACTAGGTCAAGAGGTTTTGATGAATTTGGAAATTTTGATCTTGATCTTGATAGTAGAATTGAATTAGAAATGCGTACTAATCATAAAGAATTATCAGAACATTTAATGTTGGTAGATTTAGCTAGAAATGATTTAGCAAAAATTTGTGTACCAGGCACTAGATATGTTTCACAACTTACAAAAGTTGATCGATATTCTCATGTTATGCATTTAGTTTCAAAGGTTGTTGGTACACTAAAAGGCGATTTAGATGCATTGCATGCGTATTCTGCTTGTATGAATATGGGTACATTGACTGGAGCACCAAAAATTCGCGCTATGCAATTAATTTATGAAGTAGAAAAAAAAAAACGTGGTAGTTATGGTGGTGCTATTGGTTATTTTACAGCATCAGGTATATTAGATACCTGTATTATTATTAGATCGGCATATGTAGAAAATAATATTGCTGTAATACAGGCGGGAGCAGGTATAGTTTTAGATTCGATTCCTATAGATGAGACTAATGAAAGTCGTAATAAAGCGCAAGTTGTATTAAATTCGATTATTCAATCAAATTATGAAAAGGATGTATTGTAGAATGTCTAAAGATATTCTGTTAATAGATAATTTTGATTCTTTTACATATAATATTGTTGATCAGTTAAGGGTCAACGGGTATGCTGTTATTATTTATCGTAATACTGTTTCATTAAATATTATTTTATCAACTTTATCTAAATTAAAAAAACCTATTGTTTTATTATCCCCTGGCCCGGGAAAACCTAAACATGCTGGATGTATATTACAATTATTACATGTAATAATAGGCAAAATTCCCATTATTGGTATTTGTTTAGGCCATCAAGCTATTGTAGAATATTATGGAGGTACTGTAGAATACTCAGGTTTAATTGTGCACGGTAAAACATCTTACATATATCATGATCAAAAAGCTATGTTTTTTAATTTACCTAATCCATTTTTAGTAGCACGATATCATTCTTTAGTATGTAAAAATATTCCAAAAAATTTAGTTATTAATGCTTTTTTAAATGATATGGTAATGGCAGTGAGAAACGATCAAGATAAAGTGTGCAGTTTCCAATTTCACCCGGAATCTATTTTAACAACATACGGTACTAAATTATTAAATAATACATTAAATTGGATAGTAAATTCATGATTTATTTAAAATATAATGAATAAAATATTATTGTAGTTATTATTTTTAGAAATGTATTGATATGTTTACTATATTTATTTAATTATTATATTAAGTATGATAAGGTATTTTATGAAACAAAATATTGTTATATTAGGTATGCAATGGGGCGATGAAGGTAAGGGTAAAATTGTAGATGTGCTAACACGTACAGCAAATTATGTAGTTCGATATCATGGCGGGCATAATGCTGGACATACTTTGGTTGTAAATAATAAAAAAATTATTTTACATTTAGTCCCATCAGGTATTTTACATAATCATGTTATTTGTTTATTAGGTAATGGTGTAGTAATTTCACCTCAAGGTTTAATTGATGAGATCAATATGTTATCTGGTTTAGGTATTTCATTGGATGGCCGTTTGTTCATATCACATCATTGTCCCTTAATTTTATCATATCATATAAAAATGGATATTCTGAGAGAACATTTATTGGATACACAATGTATAGGTACGACGAAAAAAGGTATTGGACCTGCTTATGAGGATAAGGTATCACGTTTTGGTTTACAAGTACGTGATTTATATAAAGAATCTGTTTTACGAGAAAAATTGAAACGTATTGTTGATTATTATAATTTTCAGTTTGTTCATTATTATAAATCTACTCCAGTTAATTATGATACTATATTGGAAGAATTGTTATTGTCAAAAAAAGTTTTTAAAAACAGAACGAAAGATATAGCATTATTATTACAAAAAGCAGAATATGAGAATAAAAAAATTATCTTTGAAGGTGCACAAGGTGCGTTATTAGATTTAGATCATGGAACATTTCCATATGTTACGTCTTCTAATAGTACGATTGGTGGTATTTTCACCGGATCTGGTGCACGTTTACAGCAAGTACATTTTATATTGGGTATTGTTAAAGCATATTGTACACGAGTAGGTTCTGGGCCTTTTCCTACCGAATTAACGGATCTAACAGATGATTATTTTGTTAAGGTCGGCAAAGAATTTGGTTCTACAACTGGACGTAGACGAAGAACCGGTTGGTTAGATTTAGTATTACTTAAAAGAATGGTGATTTTAAATTCAATTTCTTCTTTGTGCTTGACAAAATTAGATGTTTTAGATGGATTATCAGAAATAAAAGTTTGTATTGCATATAAAAATTTGCATACGGATCAAGTTATTAAGAATCCATTTTCGTGTTTAAATTGGGATGAATTTAAGCCAGTTTATCATATTTTAACCGGTTGGAATAAGTCTATTAAGGGAATAACTATATTTTCACAATTACCGTTCTTGGCGCAACAATATATTTCTTATATCGAACATTATATCGGGCATGGAGTATCTATTGATATGATTTCTACTGGTCCGGATCGATTAGATACAATTATAGTACGTGATACATTTAATATAGAATATATATAAATATTATTATTTTAAAAATTATGTTTTTTAAGATATATGTTTTTGAATATTATTTGATTTATATGATATTATACTATTATATATAATATATGAAGAATTTTATTAATTATATAAATTTTGTTAATATATATATTAGTAATTAACGTATATGTTATATTGTAATAACAGATATTACTTTATATATTCAAGTATTTATAAGGATTTTTGAATATTATGCGTCATTATGAAATTGTACTTATGATACATCCTGATCAAACATCAGAACAGTTAATTAATATTATTCATGACTATAAAAAATTTATTATGAAAAATAGTGGTTTAATTCATCGTTTTGAGGATTGGGGTAGACGTCAACTTGCGTATTCTATTAATAAAGTAAGAAAAGCATATTATATTTTAATGAATATTGAATTATCACCAAATATTATTAAAAAATTGCAAGAAAAGTGTCGTTTTGATGATTGTGTTATCCGAAATTTAATTTTAAATTTAAAAAGTAAAATTGATGTTATATCACCTATGTTAAAATTAAAAGATGAAAAACCAGCATTAAAATAATTTTTATATCTATTATATTATTGCATGTTTATAATATTTTTAAATAGAAACAAGGAAATTAAGTATGGTACGATATTTTAGAAGAAGAAAGTTTTGTCGTTTTACAGCAGATAATGTTATTCAAATAGATTATAAAGATATTGTTACATTAAAACATTATATTACTGAAAATAGCAAAATTGTTCCAAGTCGTATTACAGGTACTTGCTCAAAATATCAAAAACAATTATCTCGAGCAATTAAATGTGCTAGGTATCTTGCTTTAATTGCTTATACTGATCAACATCGTTAATTTTTTCAATACAAAAGAAACGAATATGAAAATTATTTTATTAAAAGATATTCCAGGTTTAGGGCAATTTGGTAATACTGTTACAGTAAAAGCAGGTTATGCTAGAAATTACCTTGTACCTTATGGTATGGCTGTATTTTGTAATGTTAACAATATAAAAGAATTACAATCTAAAAATCATGAAATTCAATTAAAAGAAAAAATTGATATAAAAAATGCACAATTACGAATTTTACAAATAAAAAAAATTAGTCCAATTACTATATTTACAAAATCGCGAGAAACAGGTAAGTTATTTGGTTCAATTGGATTAAAAGAAATATTACACGAAATTACAGAATTAGGTGTGTCTGTAGAGAAACACGAGTTAATGATTGCAGATAACGTAATTCGTAAAACAGGTAAATATTATATTATTTTTCAACCCTATACACATGTTTCATGTTATATATTAGTACGGATTATTTCTCAATAATTATATTTGTATATTTTATTACATTTAGTACGGTTTTTGATATGATTTTTTAATAAAATTGGTATTTAAACAACAAGATGTATTATTGAATAATACATCTTAAAGATGTATAAATTTTTTAATAAAAATAATTTATTTATAGTGAAATATATTTTATGTGTACAATTGATATAATGATTTTAGATAAAAAATTGGGATGTGATGTTTCATGTCTGAAATATCAAACACCTGGATCTAGTGCTTTAGATTTACAAGCAATGATATGTAGTACAGTAACAGTAAATCCTAATCAAGTTATATTATTACCATCTGGTATCGCAATTTTTATTCGTGATCCTTTAATTACAGCAATAATTTTACCCCGTTCTGGTTTAGGTCATAATCATGGCATTATTTTAGGCAATACAATAGGATTAATTGATTCTGATTATCAAGGTGAATTGATGATTTCGGTATGGAATAGAAGTTTAAAAAAATTCCATATTAAACCAGGTGACAGAATTGCGCAATTACTTTTTGTACCAATTATAAGACCTGTTTTTAATCTTGTGTCTAAGTTTACATCTACTCTTAGAAATAAGAGTGGTTTTGGACATTCTGGTGTATAATAACACCATTATTTATATAATGTTAATATTGGATGATCCATATTTTTGATAATATTCAATCATTTTTTTTAAATGTTGTTGATAAATATTATTTTTTTTTAGATATTTTATTATATTTACAATATTAATAATAGAAAATATAGGGCAGCAATATTTCTGTATTAATTCATCTTTTGCGGTATTTGTATGTGATACAGAACATTCTTGGCGATCAAATAGTACAAATATACCTACAATATTATTATTATTGTTTTTAAAATTGATCACTGTATTAGATTGTTGAATTGTTATACCTGATGTTATGACATCATCAATGATGATAATATTTTTGTTAGTATATGTTTTTCCGATAATATTACCTGAGTCACTATATGTTTTTTTTTCTTTTCGATTAAAGAAATAAGGTATGTTAAAATTATATTTTTTCTTTAGTACTATTGCTATTGCTGTTGTTATTGGAATACCTTTATATGCTAAGCCAAATATAACGTCAAAATTTATTTTAGTATTTTTTATAGCATCACTATACATTTCTCCAAGTGCTAAGATATCCGATCCGTTATAAAAACGGTTTGAATTAAAAAAATAAGGACTATAACGTCCAGATTTTAATTTAAAATTTCCAAATTGTAACGCTTTTCGTTTTAAAGCAAATTGAATAATTTTTTCTTGATACATATGATGTTTATCTCTTATTTTAAAATATTGTATTATTAGTAACTATAAATTATACATATTGATTTGTTAATTTTATATTGGCCCTTGCTGGATTTGAACCAGCGACCAAGCGATTATGAGTCGCGTGCTCTACCGCTGAGCTAAAGGGCCGGCAATATGATATTTTATGATTTAATACTATATTCATTATAGTATAATTAAAAGTTTTTGACAAAATTTTTTTTACATGGTAATATATATATTACATAATCCTCTGTAGTTCAGTTGGTAGAACGGCGGACTGTTAATCCGTATGTCACTGGTTCGAGCCCAGTCGGAGGAGATAAATATATTTTTTAAAAATATTTACATAGTGTAATTTTTTGTGAAAAATTTAATAGATAGTAAACTTAATTTTTTATTTTATGATTATGAAACATTTGGTTTACATCCTGCTTTAGACAAGCCAGCACAATTTGCATCTATCAGAACTGATTTTAATTTAAATATTATTGAGCCAAAACAGCATTTTTATTGTTATCCCCCTAATGATTACTTACCTGATCCTGAATCTGTATTATTAACTGGGATTACACCACAATATACTAAAGAAAATGGATTAAATGAGTTTTTTTTTTCTAAAAAGATATTTGGTATCTTAAATGTTAGTAATACTTGTATTATAGGTTATAATAATATTCAATTTGATGATGAAATTACAAGAAATATTTTTTATCGTAATTTTTTAGATCCTTATTCTTGGAGTTGGAAAAATAATAATTCTAGATGGGATGTAATGTGCCTTGTAAGGGCATGTTATATTTTAACACCAAATAATATTATTTGGCCGAAAAATAAATTAGGTTTTGTAAGTTTTAAATTAGAAGATTTAACAAAAGTAAATAATATTTATCATGATCCACATGATGCTTTATCTGACGTATATGCTACAATTGACATAATGCGTTTTATAAAAGATAAAAAACCCGAATTATTTAATTTTTTTTTTAAATATAGATTAAAAAATAATATTAAAAAATTGATTAATATTCAAGATCATACCCCTTTAATTTATATTTCTCATTCGTTTGGTTCCGTAAGAAAAAATATAACTTGTATTGCTCCAATATATTGGGGACAGTGTCATACTTTAATATTTTTTGATTTATATATGGATATTGACATTTTAATACATTATTTAAATGTCACACATATTAATAAAATTAGTATGAAAAAATTATATAGTTTGGGGATCAGTTTTTTAAATATTAATAAATGTCCAATACTAATTCCATTGGATATTTTTACTAAAACTAGATTATTAACTTTATCAATTAATTTTTCTGTGTATTTAAAAAAAATACATATTTTACATAAAAAATATCAGTCATTCCAAAAACTCGAAATTTTTTTGAAAAATTATACTTATCAGCATATGACTGATAATGTAGATTTAACATTATATGATGCATTTTTTTCTCAAAAAGAAAAAAATACTATGTATAAAATACATAGTATTAAAATAAATTATTGGAATAAAATACAATTGGATTTCAGCCATAAATTACAAACAATGTTTTTTCGATTACGAGCACGAAATTTTCCAAATCTCTTAAATGTAGTAGAAATGAAAAAATGGAAAATACATTGTTTAAAGATATTTTCCAAAAATTTTTTAAATAATTATTTTTTAAAATTAAAATATATATTCAATCAATATGCTAAAAATCACAGAGCATATAAACTGTTACTTGAATTAGAACGATATACTTGTATATTACTGAAAAAATTTTATTTTTGATTTTTTAAAAATAAGAAATGCATCATATATTTTTCAACTTTCTTGTTATGTGATGGGTGTAACATATTTAAATTATTTTCATTAATAAATTTTGTTTGTTCTTTCATCCATAGATTCCAAGCTTTTTTAGAAATATTTTGAAAGATTTTTTGACCGATTAATCCCGGATAAAATTGATTTTCAAAACCTTCTAGTACTTTTTGAAAATATTGGCAAAATATTAATTTCATATTATTTTTTTCGGTGTTATATGAGTGATTTTTTATTTGACATAAAATATTGTATATTGGTTTCGGTATACCAATATATTGTGTATTGTTTTGGTTATACCATATATTAGATTGATTGTTTTTAAATATTTTATTTTTTAGGAATATATGTATAAATATCATTTTCAGTGTAAAATGACTAAATTGATGTTTTTTATAATAATATTTTTTACTATATACAGCGTGAATATTGTGATGTGATATCCAATGTTGCATATCTGGTATGTTATAAAATTCAGGAAAACAGAATAATTTTTTCCATATTGTGCTATTTTTTCTATATTTTAGATAAATATATTGTTTATATTGTAGTATGAGATAAAAAGAACATTTCTTTGGTTTTTTTTTTCTTTTTTTAGCTATTATTACATGATGTAAGATATTTTCAGTATATTGGCAAGACATCTTGATTGGACAAATAGTACATTTCGGATTTTTATAAGAACATATTAGTGAACCTAAATCCATCATACCTTGGTTAAACTTTTTAGCATGATGTATAGGGGTAATTAGTTGTATTTTTCTCCATAATATACGAATGTATTGTATATTACTAATATTATTTTTGTTTAAATTATAAAAACGAGTTAATATGCGTTTTATGTTACCATCTAAAATTGGTAGAGAAAAATTATAAGATAGTGATAGAATAGCATTTGCTGTGCTTAATCCAATTCCTGGTAATGTGATTAAATTAGTTGAATTTGTTGGAAAATGTCCATAATATTTATTAACTATAATTTTTGCGGTTTTATATATATTATAAGCACGGTTGTAATATCCGAGTCCGCTCCATAAGTATAATATTTGATTTAAATTAGCTGCGGATAAATCATGAATATTTTTAAAAATATTAATAAAATTATTAAAATATGGTATCACAGTTTTTACTTGGGTTTGTTGTAACATAATTTCTGATATCCATATTTGATATGGATCGTTATTTTTTTGCCAAGGTAAAGTATTTCGACCATATTGGTGTTGCCAATTTACTATAATTTGTGCAAATTTCCAATTTTCCATACTATCGGTTTTAACATTCTGATATTTTGTATATTTTTAACGTACAATATAAATATATATATAATTAATTACCTAATTTTATCAAAATTATGAAAAATATTATAACAAATAATTTTATTACACCATCCTATAATAAAAAAGGTATTTTTTTGCGTACAGTACATAGTTTTAAATTACGTATGCGTCCTTTGAATGAAAAAATTATTTACATTTTAAAAAGATATTGGATTGAATTTGGAATAAATTTTCAACATAAATTTATTGATTTGAATGATATTTTTATACATAAAAGACGTCCAATAATATTGGAAATTGGTTTTGGTGATGGTAAGCATTTATTTTATACTGCTGTACGACATCAATCATATAATTATTTAGGTGTTGAAGTGTATCTTCCTGGTATTGCTAATATTATGAAACAAATACATGATTCAGAAAGTACAATATATAACTTAAAAATTATTGCGCATGATGTTGTAGAAGTTTTAAAATATATGATAAAAGATCATACACTTAATGTAGTTCAAATATTTTTTCCTGACCCTTGGCCAAAAACCTGCCATCATAAGAGAAGAATTTTAAATAAATCATTTATAATATTACTTGCAAAAAAAATTATTTATAACGGTATATTACATATTATAACTGATTGTATATTATATGCACAATACATAATAAATATGCTGAATAATATGAAAAATTTTGTTAATATATCGAATTTTTTTCATGCGGATATGTTAGAATATTTTATCAAATGGACAAAATTTGGGTGTAAAGCAGCAGTAAGTAAAAAAAAAATTTTTAATTTGATTTTTCAATATAAAAACTAGTGTTATATGGTTATTAAATTAGTATATTTTATTTATATGAATAACATAATTAAATCATTTAAAAAATCTCTTCCTTTTTGTGTAATATACCAATATTTATCTTTTTCTAAAATATATTTTTTGAACACTGCATGTTGTATATTGTTTTGTATATTGTGTAATTTTAAACGAGTATATAACTTAAAATCTGTTTTTTTAATTGGTTGAAGTAATCGACATACATTCATAAAATATTCTACTGGTTTTTCTTGATCTGGAATTTTAATGATTTCTGCAGTATATTTTTGAGATTTATGACAATATTCATATAATCTTTTTTTTTTTGTAATACGTATGATATCTCCATTTTGTTTTGTTATTTTACTATGTGCGCCACATCCAATACCAAGATAATCGCCAAATTTCCAATAATTCATATTATGCAAACATATATTATGATTTCTAGAATAGGAAGATATTTCATATCTTTGATACTTTGATTGTATTAATAATGAATTACCCTGTTTATACATGGCCCAAATTTTAGATTCTGTAGGTAACATGGGCTGTTGATAATAAAAAATAGTATTTTTTTCTATACTTAATTGATACCAAGAAATATGTTGTGGATTAATTAGTATAGCTGTTTCAAGATCAGATAGACAGTTGTGTAATGTTTGTTGTGGTATACCATACATTAAATCGATATTAAAATTTATTGTATTATATTTTTGTATTTCATATAGTAAACATATTGTTTTTTCAGGAGAATGCGTTCTTCCTAATAATTTTAATAATGTTGGATTAAATGTTTGTACCCCGAATGAGAATCTATTAATACCACATTTTATATAATCTAATATTTTCTCTATTGTAACAGTTTCCGGATTAACCTCTATCGTAATTTCTATAGTACGATTATAGGATATATTTTCCTTAATTGTGTTTAATAAATATTTTAACATATTTGAATTAAGTAGGCTGGGTGTCCCGCCACCTATAAAAATAGTTTTTATATTTCGTTGTTTAGTGATATTGCTATGTGTTTTTAGATCCTGTATTAGATGTTTAATATAGCGGATTTTTGAGTCATATTTTTTTAATTTGTATGTGTTAAAATCACAATAAGGGCATATTTTTAAGCACCATGGTATATGAATATATAAACTTAAATCAGTCATAAATATCACGGTATTTTCCTATTTATAGTCATAATTTGAATTTTTTATTTTTTTGTAACCAACTTTCTAATATTAATGCAGCTGATAAAGCGTTTATATTATTTTTTTTTAATTTTTTATATCCGCCTTGCATGTATAAAATTGATTTTGATTCTATAGTTGTTAATCTTTCGTCATGTAATTTAACATCAATAAGAAACCGTTGTTTTAATAATTTAGCAAAAGTAATAGTTTTTTTAGTAAATTTTTGTTGAGATCCGTTCATATTTAACGGATATCCTACAATAATTAATTCTGGCATCCAGTATGTAATGAGATGATGAATTTTATTCCAATCAGGAATACCGTTTTTTACTTTAATACAGTTTAGTGCATGTGCTGTACATGTAATATTTTGACCAATGGCTACACCGATATTTTTTGTACCGAAATCAAATGATAATATAAGCATAATTTATGCATGACCAAAATGAATGGATAATTTATATATGTCAATTCCTATATTTTGCGTTGCTGAAATCCATCTTTTATTGATTGGTGTTTGGAATAATATTTTTTGATTTACAGTAGAAGTTAACCAAAAATTATTTAATAATTCGTGTTCTAATTGGTTTTTATCCCATGTACAATATCCTAATGCAACTAATATATTTGTTGGTTCTTCAAGGATCGCAATAGATTCTAGAATATCTCTTGAGGTGGTAATAACAGTTTCTTCAGAAATTTGAATACTAGAATAAAATCTTTTTTTTGAAGAATGTAATATAAATCCTCGTTCTTGTGCTTGAGGTCCGCCCATAATAATTGTCTCTTTCACTTTAGGTCCAAATAGACATGATGATGGATTAATATTTAATTGTTGTAAAATATTTTTTATTTTTAATGTTTGTAATGGTTTATTTATTATAATACCCATTGCTCCTTCTTGAGTATGTTCACAAATATATATTACTGTTTTTTGAAAAATTGGATTTTTTATTCCTGGCATAGCAACTAATAAGCTATTTTTTAAAGTAGTTTCCACGTGATATGCTCAATCATGATGTGTATTGTATGTATTATTTTATATAAATTTAATATTTAATTAAATGAAAATTTATTTTTCTATATTACATACAATAAATATATAATATATAAATATTTGTATCATTTTATCATGTATATCATGTTTTTTATATGAGTATGTTAAATTTTTTAATATGTATATATTATTGATAATAATTGTCAAATCGACATAAATTTCCGTTGAATATTAATTTTATTGTTCCATTAGGACCGTTTCTTTGTTTTCCAATAATAATTTCTGCAATGCCTTTTAATTCACTTTTTTCGTTATATAGTTCATCTCGATAAATAAATATTATTAAATCTGCATCTTGCTCTAATGATCCAGATTCTCTTAAATCAGAATTAATAGGTTTTCTATCTGCTCGTTGTTCTAAGGACCGATTTAATTGTGAAACGGCAATAATAGGTATTTTTAGTTCTTTCGCTAATGATTTTAATGATCTGGAAATTTCAGCAATTTCTAATGTACGTTGTGTAGATAAATGTGGAACATGTATTAATTGCAAATAATCAATCATAATTAGACTTAATCCTCTAGATCTATATAATTTTCTAGCTTTTGAACGTATTTCATTAGGTGTTAATTGGGCTGAATCGTCTATATATATATTATTTTTCTTTAATAAAATATTAATTGTACTTGATAGTCGAGACCAATCTTCATCAGTAAGTATACCAGTTCGAATGTGGTGTTGATATACTCGGGATAATGATGATAACATTCGAATCATGATTTGCTCTCCTGGCATTTCTAAACTAAAAATTAATATTGGTTGATTATATTTCATAGCAATATTTTCACAAATATTCATTGACAGTGTTGTTTTTCCCATAGACGGACGTGCTGCTATAATAATTAAATCAGATGGCTGTAAACCTAATGTCATTTTATTTAAATCTGCATATCCTGTATCTAATCCCGTAATGTTGTTATCAGGCGAACTAATTAATTTTTCTATTACATTTATTGTTTTATCTAGCATTGATCGTATATTCTTAGGATGTTTATCTTGATTTAATCTTTTTTGAGTAATGTTTAAAACATTAGATTCTGCGTAATCTAAAATTTCTGCACTAGTTTTACCGTTGGTATTATATCCTAAATGAGTGATTTTATTACCTATAGCAATAATTTCACGTAATATTGCATATTCTTTAATTATATTAATATATGCAACAATATTTTCAGTACTAGGAGTATTTTTAATCATTTCAGATAAATAAGAGAATTTTCCTATTTGATCTAATATATTTTTTTTTTCAAGTGATTCAGATAACGTAATTAAGTCTATTGGAGAATTTAGGTCGGTTAATTTTTGCATTTCTTGAAAAATAATTTGATGTGTAGTATTAAAAAAATCATTTGCAATAATATTATTTGATACAATATCCCATTTTTCATTATCTAACATTAGTCCACCTAGTACAGACTGTTCTGCCTCTAATGAATAAGGTAGATGATTATTAACTTTATTTTTTTTAAAAAAATTATATTTTTTCATTTATTTTATATATATAACATGTTTTTTAATGTTAATCGTGGGTTTTTATTAAAGTATAATTTTTTTTCAAATTATATTATATTTATACAGAATATATAAATAAATTACTGTAATTAGAATATATTATTTTTTATTATTTAATATTTTTATAGTGTATGTATTATATAGGGATAAAAATATGGCTAGAGGTATTAATAAAGTAATTTTAATTGGTAATTTAGGAAAAAATCCTGAAATACGTTATATGTCTAATGGAAGTGCGGTAACAAATATCACTTTAGCAACTTCAGAAAGTTGGAAAGATAAAAATACAAACTCAATAAAAGAAAAAACTGAATGGCATAAAATTGTTTTATTTGGCAAATTAGCAGAAATTGCAAATAAATACTTATATAAAGGTTCGCAGGTATATATAGAGGGTTCTTTACAAACACGTAAATGGATTGATAAAACTGGAGTAGATCGTTATACAACAGAAATCATAGTTAATATGAATGGTAAAATGCAAATGTTAGGTAATCGTAAATTGAATTCTATAAACGGTAATGATAAAAATAATCATAGTATTGTACAGGATTTATCTGCAAATAATAATAAAGCGGATATTGATTTAAAAAATAAGTTGTTAGAAGATGATATGACGGGAGTAGAATTTGATGAAGAATTACCATTCTAACTATATGCATAAAATTTATTATAATCTTCCTTTAATATTCCATATATTGTATATTTTCTAAAATTTGTCTGCAATATTTATATAGATGTACTATATATTATTTTTAATATTGTTATATTATACGTTAGGATATAAAGAAAATTTTTTAATCATATATTTATGATAATATATAAAAATCATTTGTTATATTATTAATATTATAAGAATTTTATGATACATATTACTGAACGAGCACAAAAATATTTAAAATCTTTGTTGTGTAAACAAGATAAAAAAAATAACTTAAGAATTTCTATCCAATATCCCGGTACAGAAGATGCTGAATGTAAAATGTCTTATGATACATATCAAACAGTATTAAATCAAGATATTGAATTACAATATGACGGTTTTAATATTTATATTCAGAAAAGTTTTGCTCCATATCTTCGTGATTCAAAAATTGATTTAATTGGTAATCAAATGAACCAAAAATTAATGTTATTAGCCCCGAATGTAATAAATAAAGCTGTGATTCATAATAACTCTGTACAAACTAGCGTTGAAAAAACTCCTATTTTTATTGAAGTACAATATTTTATTGATTGTCATATTAATCCTATGTTAAGTATGCATGGTGGTAAAATTATTTTAGTCGATATTTCCGAAGAAAAATATGTTATGATACGTTTTGTCGGTGGTTGTAATGGTTGTACAATGTCAAATATTACCTTAAAAAATAGTATTGAAAAAAAAATTTTAAGTCATTTTCCGGATTTAAGTGGCGTACAAGATATTACTAAACATAATCGCGGTGCCCATTCATTTTTATAAATTTGTATTATTGTATATATTGTAAATAGTTGTTAATTTTTATAGACATTTTTATTAAAAGATTATTAGGTTATGTTATATGAAACGAGTGTTTATTTTAGTTTTAGATTCATTTGGAGTAGGCTATAGTTGTGATGCTAAGAAATTTAATGATATTGGCGCAAATACATTTGGACATATATCTGAATATTGTTATTTTGGAAAAGCTAATGATAATCGATTTGGTACGTTAAATATTCCTAATTTAATGTCTTTAGGTTTAGGTAAAATTTATTATCAGATTACAGGAAATTTACCTCTTGGTATTTTGCAACCTGTGAATGTTATTAGTAATTATGGTTTTGCTAGTGAAATTTCTACAGCAAAAGATACGTCTTCAGGACATTGGGAAATAGCAGGTGTTCCAGTATTATTTCATTGGGATTATTTTGTTAATAAAAATAATAGTTTTCCTGAATATATATTAAATCAAATAATTTTAGAATTTAATTTACCTGGTATATTAGGTAATTGTCAGGCTTCAGGAGTAGATATATTAAAAGATTTTGGTGAACTACATATTCATACCAAGAAACCAATTTTTTATACATCATCTGATTCTGTTTTTCAAGTTGCTTGTCATGAAAAATATTTTGGTTTAAATAATTTATATGATTTATGTATTGGCATTAGAGCAATTCTTAATAAATATAATTTAAATATTACCAGAGTTATTGCCCGGCCTTTTGTTGGAGAAAATGCGTGTGATTTTGTTCGTACAGGTAATAGGAAAGATTTTTCAAAACCCCCGCATCAGAAAACTATTTTACAAAAGCTAATAGAAGAAAAAAACGGTCATGTAATTGCATTAGGTAAAATTGCAGATATTTTTGACAATCTTGGTATTACTAAATCTATTCATGCAGTCGGATTAACTGAACTGATTAATAATACTATACAACAAATAAAAAGTGCTGTACATAATACTATTGTTTTTGTTAATTTTGTTGATTTTGATTCTATATGGGGACATCGAAGAGATGTGTCTGGTTATGCATCTGGTTTAGAATTTTTTGATCAACAATTACCAAAAATATTACATGCATTGTATGATGAAGATTTATTAATTATTACCGCAGATCATGGTTGTGATCCAACTTGGCCGGGTACGGATCATACTAGAGAATTTATTCCAATAATATTATATAATAAATTTATGAAAAATAATTATTTTGGTCACCGTAAAACTTTTTCTGACATTGCACAAACAATAGCAAAATATTTTTTATTATCTTCAATGCAATACGGTGTAAGTATACTATAATATTTTAGTAATGATATCAGTATTTTACAATATATCGTATAAAATTTTCATGTATTATTAAGGCAATAAATATTATGATTACACCTCACATTAATGCTAAAAAAAATGATTTTTCTCATCGTATGATTATGTCTGGTGATCCTCGTCGTGTAAGGTATATTGCAGAAAATTTTTTGGAACGTGCATTACAGGTAACAAATGTTCGTAATATGTTAGGTTATACAGGATATTATAAAAATACTTTAGTGTCTATTATGAGTCATGGCATGGGGATACCATCTGCAAGTATTTATGTTGAAGAATTAATTAAATTTTATAATGTAACAAAAATCATTCGCGTTGGTACATGTGGTACTATGCAACAAAAAATACCATTAAAGGCTATTATTATCGCAATGGGTGCGTGCACTGATTCAAGCTTTAATCGAATGAAATTTGAAAATTATGATT
Source organism: Buchnera aphidicola (Takecallis taiwana) (assembly GCF_039355125.1). NCBI lineage: Bacteria > Pseudomonadati > Pseudomonadota > Gammaproteobacteria > Enterobacterales > Erwiniaceae > Buchnera > Buchnera aphidicola. The sequence continues at coordinate 391,225 of NZ_CP134979.1, read as the reverse complement.
TTTCAGCAATTGCAGATTTTCAGTTATTATCGAATGTTAAAAATTGCGCTGATGATATGAATATGCAAGTTAATATTGGAAATTTTTTTACTACAGATGTGTTTTATACGCGTAATAAAGTACTTTATAATTTACTCAATAGATATAATATATTAGGCGTAGATATGGAAACAGCTGGTATTTATAGTATTGCCGCTGAATATAATATACAAGCATTATCATTATGTTTTGTATCAGATCATATTACTTTGAAGCAAAATTTAACTTCACAAGAACGAGAATCAACTTTTCATAATATGATTCAACTGGCTTTAAATACATTAATATTATAATTAGCATATTCTTAAATTTATATGAAATATTAATTTTTTATGGTGAGAAAGGGATTCGAACCCTTGATACATTTTAAACGTATACACGCTTTCCAGGCGTGCTCCTTCATCCTCTCGGACACCTCACCATATATTTATTATCATATATGATATAAATATAATCAAGTGATTTTCTTTATATATATGTATATTTTTTGTGGAAGGCAGCATTTCTATATACATAGAAATTCATTGTATTATTTTAAAGATTTATAGTATTATGATTATATTTGATTATCGAAACATTTTTATTCCTTCTAATAGAGTTTAATACCTACTAGATCTTATAAAATAACACAATTAATATTAAAGATATGATTGAAAAAAGAAATATTTTTTTGATAGGGCCGATGGGTGCTGGAAAAAGCACTATTGGTTTTCAATTGTCAAAACACCTGGGTATGTCATTTTATGATTCAGATCATGAAATTGAAAAGCGAACTGGGGTAGACATTAGTTGGGTGTTTGATATAGAAGGTGAATCTGGATTTAGAGTACGTGAAGAAAAGGTTATTAGTGAATTAACTCAAATGAATAAAATTGTACTAGCGACAGGAGGCGGTTCGATTCTTTCTAAAAAAATTAGAAATATTTTATCTGCACGTGGTGTAATAATTTATTTAAAAGTAGCAATTGAAAAACAATTATTACGTACTAACCGATCTAAACATAGGCCGTTATTAAATACCACTGAATCATCGGAAATGGTTTTAAGAAGGTTAGCAAATGTTCGAAATCCTTTATATGAAGAAATATCTGATATTACTATTAATACTAATAATCAACATACAAAATCAATTGTAAATTATATAGTACATACCTTAAAAACAATATAAATCATATGTTATTTGAACTTGAGCATATTATGACAATAAAAAAAATATTTCTTCAAACTGCTAGTCATACTTATCCAGTAAATATTGGATGTAATATATTTAATGCACAAAATGTTTTTCATCCTTTTCAAGTAGGTGATAGGTGTGTTTTAGTCACTAATCATACTATTTCAATATTATGGAAACAAAAAATAGTAAAGTATTTTTTAAAAAAAAAAATTTCTGTAGATGAATTTATTCTATCTGATGGTGAAAACTATAAAACATTAAATTCTGTTCATTTATTACTAACATTTTTATTAAAAAAGTTACATGATCGTAATTCAATGTTAGTGGCTTTAGGTGGTGGAGTGATAGGTGATATTACAGGGTTTGCTGCATCTATTTATCAAAGGGGTATACGATTTGTGCAGATTCCTACAACATTATTATCACAAGTTGATGCTGCAATTGGTGGTAAAACAGGTGTCAATCATGAACTTGGAAAAAATATGATTGGTACGTTTTGGCAACCTGAATCTGTAATTACTGATATTAATTTTTTATCCACACTTCCATATAAACAATTAATATCTGGTATTTCAGAAGTAATTAAATATGCTATTTCTTTTGATGATGCGTTTTTTCAATGGTTAGAAAAAAATATAAAAAAAATATTATCGTTAGAACTAGATAGTGTATTATATTGTATTCAGAAATGTTGTGAATTAAAAATTAATATTGTAAGTACAGATGAGCGTGAAAAAAGTAGTCGTCTTTTATTGAATTTAGGTCATACATTCGGTCATGCAATTGAAGCATATTTTGAATATTCAAGTTGGTTGCATGGTGAAGCAGTTGCTGTAGGTATGGTTATGGCAATTCAAGTATCAAAAACATTAGGTATGATAAATACTAATAATGCTAAACGTATGATTAATTTAATTAAAAATGCTGATTTACCGATATATGCTCCACAGGATATGTGTCCTGAATCTTATTTGAAATATATGGTGCGTGATAAAAAAAGTTATTCCGGAAATATACAATTAATTATACCAATTGCAATTGGCCAATTAACAATTTTGAAAAATGTTAAGAAAAATATTATTATTTCTGCGGTAAAAGCATGTTTTAAATAATAACTTTTTATATTTGTAAATATATGAGATTAAAATGAAAAAAATTTTTATTGCTCCTTCAATTTTATCAGCAGACTTTGCAAAATTAGGTAAAGACGTAAAAGATGTACTATTTTCGGGTGGTGATATTATTCATTTTGATGTCATGGATAATCATTATGTTCCTAATTTAACTTTCGGGCCTATGGTTTTAAAATCTTTAAGACAATATGGCATTCAAGCGCCTATTGATGTGCATTTAATGGTTCAACCTGTAGATAATTTAATTCCGTTATTTGCTAAAGCAGGGGCTGATATTATTACTTTTCATCCAGAAGCAAGTCAAAATGTTATAGGTACGTTATCTTTAATAAAAAACTTCGGTTGTAGAGCTGGTTTAGCAATTAACCCGGATACATCTTTGAATATTTTATCTGATTTTATGGACCAAATAGATGTCATTTTATTAATGAGTGTTATGCCTGGATTTGCTGGTCAAAAATTTATTTTACCTGTTTTAAAAAAAATTTATCAAGCACGAAAAAAGATTAATCAATGTAATGCGCGTATATTATTAGAAGTTGATGGTGGTATTAATTTAAATAATGTACAAGATATTGCTGATGCAGGTGCTGATATTTTTGTTATCGGATCTTGTATTTTTCGATCTAAAAATTATAAATATACTATTGATATGATAAAAAATAAATTACATAACTTACATAAAAAATAATTTTTTAATGTTTTTTTTAAAATACAGGATATAAAATGGGGTTATCAAAATCAATTATGTTTAGCGCGATACAACCGTCTGGTAAACTTACTTTAGGTAATTATATTGGTACAATATCGCACTGGATGCACATACAGGACATGTATAATTGTATTTATAGTATCGCAGATTTACATGCAATAACTGTTAATCAGGATAAAAAATTGTTTCAACAAAATATTTTGGATACATTGGCTCTTTATTTAGCATCAGGCGTCAACCCTAAAAAAAGTATAATATTTGTACAATCAGAAGTACAAGAACATTGTCAATTAAATTGGATATTAAATTGTCATACATATTTTGGTGAATTGATTCGTATGACACAATTTAAGCAAAAATCAAAAATTAATCCTAATAATATTAATATTGGATTATTTAATTATCCGATATTAATGGCTGCAGACATTTTACTGTATCAAAGTGACACAGTTTTAGTTGGCCATGATCAAATACAGCATGTAGAATTAGCACGAAAGATTGCAAAGCGATTAAATTTTTTATATGGGCAAGTTGTTACTGTGCCAAAAATTTATATACCTAATAAGAACGGATCTAAAATTATGGCTTTATTAAATCCTATAAAAAAAATGTCTAAATCAGATTCTAATCTTAATAACATAATATTTTTATTAGATGATCATAAATGTGTTGTAAAAAAAATTGCTCGTTCGATCACTGATTCGGATAATAAGATATTTTATGATACTGTAAATAAACCAGGTATTTCAAACCTGTTAAATATTTATTCTAGTTTAACAGGCACGAGTATTTCGGTATTAGAAAATATGTTTGTTAATACAACATATAAAAATTTTAAATTATTAGTTACTCAATCTATATTAGATATATTGTTAAAATTACAAGAAAAATTTTTTTATTTTAAAAATAAAAAAGATTATTTACGTGATATTCTAGATATCGGTGCGTCTCTTGCAAAAAAAGAAGCACAAAAAACTATACAAAAACTGTATAATGTTCTTGGTTTATAAATTATCTATATTTTTAAAAGTGTATTTTGTGTTTACTGGTTACCCCTAAGCACGCGGATAATATAAATACTATACTATATAGTATATTAGCAATAATTAACGCGCCGCGTATTCCAATTTTATATACAATCGGACCAGTAATAATAAATGTTAATAATGTACCTATAGTACCGCAAATTAATATTAAGTTAATCAATTTTTGTGATGGTTTTTTGGTTTGGAGAGATGTTAAAGTAATAATAATTGTATATATTGCGCTGGAAAAAAACCCTAATGTAATGATGATAATATTAAATAAAGCTAAATTATGATTATGAATAAAATAATACATCAATAGTGTAGATATTCCGCTTAATATAGTTAGTGCAAGTTGTAAATCAATAAATTTTAAAATGTAACTAAAACACCACATGCCTATCATATAGGATAACCAAAAATTACTAACTAGATGACTAGCTGATTGCATGTTTATTCCAATATTTTGTATTGCATATTCTGGAATCCAAGAAATAAAATCTAGTTGTCCTAAGATGTAACATAATGCTGTACAACATAATATTAATATACTAGTGTGATAGTTTGTTTTTGATTCTGAATTAGATTCGGAAGATTCTACGTGATATATAGGAAATGTGACATTTAAAGTAATTATAAATATAATAAAATATATTATTCCAATAATAAAATAAATCCAATACCATTGGATATGATTTCTTAATAAGAATGCTGAAATAATTGGAAAAATAATACCTGACATACTAAAAAATGAGTCTGTAATTAATAATTTGGATGTTCTTTCTTTTCCAAAGTAAATATTTGTAATTAAAAATGTTCCTATTGACATGGTGATACCTCCAACCATTCCTAGGATAAACATATTGATGCAAAAAATTAGTATATTATGTATTTTAATAAATCCTGTAATAGCTATTATAATCAATAAAAATCCCAGAATAATTTGCTTCTTTAATGAAACTAGCTTGGTTAGCCAGGAATTTAAAATAATAGATACTAATATACCAGCATTTAAAAAAGTGAAAGTGTTACTCATATCTGCAATAGATAATTTAAAATATACTGAAATACTTCTTATAACAACTCCTGTTACAACAATCATTGCTCCTGTTAAATAATATGCTAAAAAACTAATAATGGTTAATCCTATTTTATCTTTATTGTTCATATTTTGTATTTTATATTAATATTTTTCATATTATACGTTATGTATATATATGATATTTTGAAATGATGAATATAAATAGTATAATGACAGCAATTTATTGTAATTATTTATAAATATTTTTACTTTTGTTCTATTATATGTTAATATACATGTAATAAATTTTAAAATTTGACTTTTTATTATTTGCATATCATGTTAGTATATACTATACTTGTTACACATTCATTATTTGATTCACAAAATTCAAAAAGTGCATTTTTATTTTCTAAAAATATTATGCAAACAACTAACAACTCTATTCATAGTATTTTTTTTTATAGTGATGGTGTTTTTAATGGAATCAATAGGATGAATGAATCAGTAAATGGAATTAATTTAGTTGATTGTTGGTGTAAGTTTAGTAAAAAATTTTCAATTAATTTGTATCTTTGTTCTACTGCAGCTAGGAATCGGGGTATGGTATTTAAATCTGATGCCAAAAATATTAGTGTTGTACATGATAATCATCATGCTGGATTTCAGTTGGTAGGATTAGGAAAATTGGCATATTCAATATTACACTCAGATCGTTTATTACAATTTTAATTTCATATGAAAAAAATAGCGATTATATTTTCACACGCACCATATGGTAAAACGTTAGGACAAGAAGGTTTAAATTTAGCTTTATCAATGTCATGCTATACAGAAAATATAGGCATTTTTTTTATTGGAGATGGAGTATTTCAAATACTAAAATATCAACAACCAAATTTTATATTATCAAAATCTTATTTTATTTCTTTTAAGATATTTATTGCTAATAACATTAATAATTTTTATTTATGTTATGATTCTTTATTACAGCGTGGTCTTTATAAGAACGTTGATTATGTATTGAAGTTAAATATTTGTAGTTTTATAAAAATTAGAAAAAAAATAAAAAAATTTGATTTTATTTTAAACTTTTAAACAATATAAAAAAAATTATGTTACATATATTATCAAACTCACCTTTTAAAATAGATATTTATTCCATGTTAAATATGTTATCTGCTCAGGACAGTCTTATTACATTACAAGATGGTGTATTAATTTCTTTAAGTAAAAATTTTTTATTAGATAAATTGTTACAACATTCAAAAAATTTGTTTGTATTACAGGAGGATGTATTGGCTCGAGGTGTTTTACATTATGTTTCCAATCATTTTAAAGTAATAAATTATTCTGAATTTGTGATTTTAACAGAAAAACATACACAATGTATGAATTGGTAAAAAGTAAATATTTTATAGTTGTATGTTATTGATATAGATATTATATCTTTAAATATATAATAATGATTCACAAATATTGTTAATAAGGATGATATGACTACTATAAATCAGTTGGTACGGATGCCGCGTGTTAGAAGATTATCTAAAAACAATGTTCCTGCATTGGAAGGTTGTCCTCAAAAGCGTGGTGTGTGTACACGTGTTTATACGACTACACCTAAAAAACCTAATTCAGCTCTTAGAAAAGTATGTCGAGTTAAATTAACAAATGGATTTGAGGTAACTGCATATATTGGAGGTGAAGGACATAATTTACAAGAACATTCAGTGATTTTAATTCGTGGTGGTCGTGTAAAAGATTTACCTGGTGTGAGATATCATGTAGTTCGAGGTGCATTAGATTGTGCAGGAGTAAAAAATCGTAAAAAAAGTCGATCTAAGTATGGTGTAAAACGAATAAAAAAATAATTTTGTAAGATTTTATAATATATATTACAAACAAATAGGAGAATTATTATGTCGAGACGTCGTACGATTGATCAAAGAAAAATTTTGCCTGACCCAAAGTTTGCATCAGAGATTTTAGCAAAATTTATTAATATATTAATGATGAATGGTAAAAAATCTATTGCAGAATTTATTGTATATTCTGCATTAGAAAAAATATCTTGTACAGTGAATAAAGGTGTACTAGATGTATTTGAATTAATTTTAAACAATGTCCGTCCAACAGTTGAAGTGAAATCACGACGTGTAGGTGGTTCAACATACCAAGTACCGGTAGAAGTTCGTTCAGTACGCAGAAATACATTAGCTATGAAATGGATCGTGAATGCAGCTCGTCGTCGAAAAGATCATTCTATGTTTATGAGATTATTTCAAGAATTTGTAGATATTTTAGATAAAAAAGGTGCAGCTATAAAAAAACGAGATGAAGTGCATCGTATAGCTGAGGCAAATAAAGCATTTGCACATTATAGGTGGTAGTTGTTTATTAATTTGTATAATAAAATTTTTAAAAAAATAATAATTCAAATATAATTATAAAATTATTCTATAATACACATTAATCAATTATATTTATTTTTTGTGGAGGAGGCGCATGATTCGTAAAACCCCTATTATATATTATCGCAATATTGGTATTAGTGCACACATTGATGCTGGTAAAACAACTACAACAGAGCGTATCTTATTTTATACGGGTATTAATCATAAAATTGGAGAAGTGCATGATGGTACAGCAACCATGGATTGGATGGAACAAGAACAAGAACGTGGTATTACAATTACTTCTGCTGCAACTACAACTTTTTGGTCTGGTATGAACAATCAATTTGAATCTCATAGAATTAATATTATTGATACACCAGGTCATGTTGATTTTACTATTGAAGTAGAGCGTTCTATGCGTATTTTAGATGGAGCTGTTATGGTATATTGTGCTGTAGGTGGTGTTCAACCCCAATCAGAAACTGTTTGGAGACAAGCAGATAAGTATCATGTGCCTCGTATTGCATTTATTAATAAAATGGATCGTATTGGAGCAAATTTTTTTCAAGTACTACGACAAATGAAACAACGTTTGAAAATTACTCCGATTCCTTTACAATTACCAATTGGAACAGAAGAAAATTTTGTTGGGGTAATTGATATTTTAAAAATGCAAGCAATTTATTGGAATGAAGAAGATCAGGGTATTACATTTTCTTATACAAGCATTCCAGATAATATGATTTCAGAAGCAAAAAAATGGAATCAAATTTTAATTGAAGCTGCAGTGGAATCTAATGAACATATTATGGAAAAGTACTTAAATAATAATGTTATATTAGAAAATGAAATAAAATCTGAATTACGTAATCGAGTTTTAAAAAATGAAATTGTACTAGTAACATGTGGTTCTGCTTTTAAAAATAAAGGAATACAATCTCTTTTAGATGCTATTATTGAATATTTACCTTCCCCGCTTGATATTGATTCAGTAAAAGGTATCGTAGATGTTAAAACATCAAAAATATCACAACGTATGACTGATGATAAAGAATTTTTTTCTGCCTTAGCATTTAAAATTGCTAATGATCCATTTGTTGGTAATTTGACATTTTTTAGAGTATATTCAGGTGTTGTATCATCCGGTGATACAATATTAAATTCAGGAAAAATGCAAAAAGAACGATTTGGAAGAATTGTTCAAATGCATGCTAATAAAAGAGAAGAAATCAAAGAAGTTTATGCTGGCGATATTGCTGCAGCTATTGGGCTAAAAAATGTTACAACTGGAGATACACTATGTGATTTAAATCAGCCGATTATTTTAGAAAAAATGGAATTTCCTGAACCGGTGATTTCTATTGCAATAGAGCCGAAAACAAAAACAGATCAAGAACGTATGGGTTTAGCTTTAAATCGTCTAGCAAAAGAAGATCCGTCATTTCGAGTACATACAGATTATGAATCAAATCAAACAATTATTTCTGGTATGGGTGAATTACATTTAGAAATTATCATTGATCGCATGAAACGAGAATTTAACGTTGGTGCTAATATTGGAAAACCTCAAGTAGCTTATCGTGAAACTATTCAAAATATTGTAAAAAATGTTGAAGGTAAGTATATTAAGCAAACGGGTGGTCGTGGTCAATATGGGCATGTTGTAATTGATTTATTTCCATTAAATGCGAATGAAGGGGGTTATCAATTTGTGAATGATATTAAAGGCGGTGTCATTCCGAATGAGTATATTTCATCAATTGATAAAGGTATTCAAGAACAACTAAAATCGGGTCCGCTTGCCGGTTATCCAGTTGTTGATATTGGGGTAAGATTACATTTTGGTTCATATCACGATGTTGATTCATCTGAACTTGCTTTTAAGTTTGCTGCTTCTATGGCATTTAAGGATGCGTTTAATCGAGCAAAACCAATTTTATTAGAACCGATTATGAAAGTTGAAGTTGAAACACCGGAAGATTATATGGGTGATGTTATAGGAGATTTAAATCGTAGACGAGGTATTATTGAAGGATTGACAGATTTATCATTCGGAAAGTTAATTGCAGCAAAAGTACCGTTATCAGAAATGTTTGGATATGCAACAGATTTACGTTCTCAAACTCAAGGAAGAGCTTCTTATTCTATGGAATTTCTCAATTATTTAGAAACACCAAAAAATATTGCATTAAATATTGTGGAAACACGAGCTAAATAATGTGCAATATGTAACGTATTTTAATACTTAACAAAAATTATTAATAAAGGGAAAAATCGTGTCTAAAGAAAAATTTCAAAGATTAAAAACACACGTTAATGTTGGCACAATAGGTCATGTGGATCACGGTAAAACTACATTAACTTCTGCGATTACAACTGTTTTGTCTAAACATTATGGTGGTTCGGCTCGTGCTTTTGATCAAATTGATAATGCGCCGGAAGAAAAAGCAAGAGGCATTACAATTAATACATCGCATGTTGAATATGATACTAAAATTAGACATTATGCACATGTTGATTGCCCGGGACACGCTGATTATATTAAAAATATGATTACTGGAGCTGCACAAATGGATGGCGCTATTTTAGTTGTTGCAGCTACTGACGGTCCCATGCCACAAACTCGAGAACATATTTTATTAGCACGGCAAGTCGGTGTGCCTCATATAGTAGTATTTTTAAATAAATGTGATATGGTTGATGATGAAGAATTATTAGAATTAGTAGAAATGGAAGTACGAGATTTATTAACGCAATATGATTTTCCAGGTGATGAAACCCCGATTATTCGAGGATCTGCTTTAAAAGCATTGGAAGGAGATAGTAACTGGGAATCAAAAATACTGGATCTCTCTAATGCATTAGATACTTATATTCCAAATCCAAAAAGAGATATTGATAAATCCTTTTTATTGCCAATTGAAGATGTATTTTCTATCTCTGGACGGGGCACTGTTGTAACTGGTAGAGTAGAAAAAGGTATTATTAAAGTCGGTGAAGAAATTGAAATTGTTGGTATTAAACCGACTACAAAAACAATTTGTACTGGTGTAGAAATGTTTAGAAAGTTATTAGATGAAGGACGTGCTGGAGAAAATGTTGGTATATTATTACGGGGTACAAAACGCGATGAGATAGAACGTGGGCAAGTTTTAGCTAAACCTGGTAGTATTACTCCACATACAAAATTTGAATCTGAAGTGTATATTTTATCAAAAGAAGAAGGTGGTCGTCATACACCGTTTTTTAAAGGTTACCGGCCTCAATTTTATTTTCGAACGACAGATGTTACCGGTTTTATTGAATTACCAGATGGAGTAGAAATGGTTATGCCAGGCGATAATATTAAAATGATTGTTACATTAATACATCCAATTGCTATGGCTGATGGTTTAAGATTTGCGATTCGTGAAGGCGGAAAAACTGTTGGTGCTGGAGTAGTAATTAAGGTAATGAATTAATTGATATATTAAACGTATGATAATATAGTATAAGTCGTTATTTCAATTATTATCAAGAAAGGGGATTATATATTCTCTTTTCTTGATTTTTAAGAGATAATCATATAAAAATTAGTATAATAGCAATTTATTTTTTTGAATATATTATTAGTATTCTGCAATGAATGTGTATAGGTTATATGCACAATAATTTAATATTATATGATTGTTATATAACATCGTTGTTTATACGATATATTTTTATTTTTATATTACTGGAGTTTGTATTTTATGCAAAATCAAAGAATTCGTATTCGATTAAAAGCGTTTGATCATCGTTTAATTGATCAATCAACTTTTGAAATTGTTGCTACTGCTAAAAGAACAGGCGCAAAAGTACAAGGACCTATTCCTTTACCGACAAAAAAAGAGCGATTTACTGTATTAATATCACCTCATGTTGATAAAGATGCTCGTGATCAATATGAAATTCGTACTCATAAACGATTAATTGATATTGTACAACCAACTGAAAAGACCGTTGATGCATTAATGCGGCTTGATTTAGCTGCTGGAGTTGATGTACAAATTAGTTTAGATTAAATACAAATATAATAATTATTGGTAAAATTTTATGATTGGACTTATTGGTAAAAAAATTGGTATGACTCGCGTTTTTCATAAAGATGGTGCTTCAACCCCCATAACAGTACTGGAAATTAAAAAGCATTATGTTACACAAATTAAAAACACAGTTAATGATTATTATCATGCGATTCAAGTAACAACAGGAATAAAAAAAAAAAAAAAATTAGTCAAATCAGAAATTGGTCATTTTGCTAAATCTGGGGTATTAGTAGGTTGTGGATTATGGGAATTTAGAATTCATGAAAATGAAGTATTTCAGTTAGGTCAAATTATTGATATATCATTTTTTAATACAATTCATCAAGTTGATGTTTCTGGTATAACTAAAGGTAAAGGATTTTCAGGTACAGTCAAACGTTGGAATTTCAGTATGCAAGATGCTACCCATGGTAACTCATTATCACATAGAGCACCGGGTTCTATCGGTCAGAATCAAACGCCAGGCAGAGTTTTTAAAGGTAAGAAAATGTCTGGTCAGTTAGGAAATACACGTGTAACTATTCAAAATTTAAAAGTTATAAAAATTGATTTTCAGAATAATTTAATGTTTGTAAAGGGTTCTGTACCTGGATCGATAGGTGGTAATGTTATTGTTAAGCCGGCAATTAAAGCGTAAGGAGTGAATATGCAGTTAATGGTTCAGGAAGAAAAATTAAGTATTTCTGTCTCGGATGCTATTTTTAAAAAAAAATTTAATTCAGCATTGATACATCAGGTTGTTACTGCTTATCTTGTTGGTTCCAGACAAGGTAGTCATGCTCAAAAAACTAAAGCAGAAGTTTCTGGTTCTGGTAAAAAACCCTGGCGTCAAAAAGGTACTGGTCGTGCTCGTGCAGGATCAATTAGAAGCCCACTTTGGAGATCTGGTGGAATTACTTTTGCATCAAAACCAACATTATATACACAAAAAATTAATAAAAAAATGTATCGTGGAGCATTAAGAAGTATTTTTTCGACGTTAATTCAACAAAACCGTTTATTTGTTTTTAAAGAATTTGATATACTGCAACCAAAAACAAAATTATTACTTGAAAAATTAAATAGTATATCATTACATGAAGCATATATTATCATTAATGATATAAATCAAAATTTATTTTTGGCATCACGTAATTTATATAAAGTTTGTGTAGAAAATGTGAAATTCATTAATCCAATTAGTTTAATTAAATTTAAAAATGTTATTGTAACTGTTGCAGCAATTAAACACATTGAGGCAATGCTCATATGATATCTGATTATAAAGTTTTTAAAGTATTGTATACACCACATATTTCTGAAAAATCAACGCGTGTTTTAAAAAAAAATAATACGATAATATTAAAAGTAGCATTAAAAGCGACTAAAAATGATATCAAACAAGCTGTAAAAAAAATATTTTCTGTTGAGATCGAGCATGTGAATACAGTGTTAATGAAAGGGAAGTTAAAAAAACGTGGTAAATACAATGTTCGGCGTAATCATTGGAAAAAAGCATATATTCAACTGAAAACAGGTCAAAATTTAGATTTTATTAATAATGTTATTTAAAGGTAAAAGTTTATTATGGTAATTGTAAAATGTAATCCGACTTCACCAGGTAGACGGCATGTGATGAAAATGTTGAATAAAGACTTATATCATGGTCGTCCATTACGATTATTGTTGCAACATAATAGTAAAAGCGGGGGTAGAAATAATCTTGGTCATATTACTACGCGACATATTGGTGGTCGGCATAAAAGAATGTATCGTATCATCGATTTTAAGCGGAATAAAGATAATATTTATGCGAAAATAGAACGTTTAGAATATGATCCTAATCGGTCTTCTAATATATGTTTGATTTTATATGCAGATGGTACTAGGAAGTATATTTTGGCTCCAAAAGGTTTATATATAGGATCTAACATTATTTCCGGGAATAAAGTGCCTATTCAAATCGGTAATAGTTTACCTATGTGTAATATACCGAACGGAACATTGATTCATAATATCGAAATTAAAGTCGGTAAGGGTGGACAAATTGCACGAACTGCTGGTAGTTCTGCTCAAATTATTGCTCATGAAAATAATTATGTTAGTGTTAGATTACGATCAGGAGAAATACGGAAAGTGGATGGTAGATGTCGAGCAACAATCGGTGAAGTCGGTAATTCTGAACATATGTTACAAATGTTAGGAAAAGCAGGATCTTCGCGGTGGCGTGGTATTCGACCAACTGTACGGGGTACAGCAATGAATCCAATTGATCATCCGCATGGGGGTGGAGAAGGTAAAAATTTTGGAAAACATCCTGTTACACCATGGGGTCAACAAACAAAAGGGAAAAAAACACGTAAAAATAAACGAACTGAAAAATTCATTTTACGACATCGTAATTATAATAAGTAATATAAGGATATGATATGCCTCGTTCTATTAAAAAGGGCCCTTTTATTGATGTTAGTTTATTTAAAAAAGTAAAAAAGTATATATTAAGTGGAAATAAAAAACCATTAAAAACTTGGTCTAGACGTTCAACAATTTTCCCTAATATGGTTGGAATGACAATTGCAATACATAATGGTAGACAACATATACCAATCTTTATTACTGAAGAAATGGTTGGACATAAGTTAGGAGAATTTGCTTTGACTAGAACTTATCGAGGACATGTCTCTGATAAAAAAATTAAAAAAAAATAGGTATAAGAGTAATTTATGGAAATTATAGCCAAATATCGTAAAGTAAAATCATCAGCTCAAAAAGTTAGATTAGTAGTAGATCTTGTGCGTGGCAAAAAAGTAAATCAAGTACTTAATATATTAAATTTTCATACAAAAAAAGCAGCACTTTTTGTGATAAAATTATTACAATCTGCTATTGCTAATGCAGAGCATAATTATGGAGTTGATTCAGATAATTTATTTATAAAAAGTATTTTTGTTGATGCTGGTCCTACTATGAAAAGAATGATGCCAAGAGCTAAAGGTCGATCAGATAGAATTTTAAAGCGTACTAGCCATATTACTATGATTTTATCTGATTCATACATTGAAGGAGAATAGTAATTATGGGTCAAAAAGTACATCCACATGGTATGCGATTAGGTATAATAAAAACTTGGAATTCCACTTGGTTTGCTCAAAAAAAAGAGTTTTCTGAATATTTAAATAGTGATTTTAAGATACGAGCTTTCTTAAATAAAAAACTTAATAAAGCATCTATTTCACGTATTGTCATTGAAAGACCTGCTAAGAGTGTTCGTGTGACTATTTATACATCTAGACCTGGTATTGTTATTGGAAAAAAAGGCGAAGATGTTGAGAAGTTAAGATTAATTGTAGCAAGTATGACTGGTTTTCCTACTCAAATTAATATTGCAGAAATAAAACAGCCTGAATTAGATGCTAAATTAATTGCAGACAATATTACAATGCAACTTGAAAGAAGAATCATGTTTAGACGAGCAATGAAACGCGCTGTACAAAATGCTATGCGTCAGGGTGCTAAAGGTATTAAAGTTGAAGTGAGTGGTAGATTGGGAGGAACAGAAATTGCTCGTAGAGAATGGTATCGCGAGGGTCGTGTACCATTACATACTTTGCGTGCAAATATTGAATATAGTTTATCTGAGGCACATACTACTTATGGTATTATTGGAGTTAAGGTTTGGGTCTTTAAAGGAGAAATTCTGGATGGTATGCAATTTTTAAAGAATGAAAATAAAAGTTTTTTAAATGAAAAAAGACAATATAGGATATTACCTAGAATACGGAGGCTATTATAATTATGCTACAGCCTAAGCGTACAAAATTTCGTAAAATGCATAAGGGAAGAAATAGAGGTATTATTTTAAATTCTGAGATTAATTTTGGAACGTTTGGTTTAAAAGCCATTACACTAGGTAGGTTAACATCACGTCAAATTGAGGCAGCAAGGCGTGCAATTACAAAATCTATGAAAAGACAAGGTAAATTATGGATAAGAGTTTTTCCAGATAAACCAATTACACAAAAACCATTAGAAGTACGTATGGGAAAAGGTAAAGGTAATGTTGAATATTGGGTGGCTTTAGTACAACCTGGAAAAGTATTATATGAAATTTCAGGATTATCGGAAGAGGAATCTCGACTTGCATTTAAATTAGCGACATCGAAATTATCTGTTAAAACAACTTTTGTAAGTAAGTGGTGATATTATGAAATTATCTATATTACATAAAAAAAAAATCGCTGATTTGCGAATTGAGCTATTAAATATATTACGTGAAAAGTTCAGTTTAAAAATACAACTCGCTTCCGGGAAATTAAAAAATAATCACATGTTACGTATAGCACGTAAAAATATTGCACGTATTAAAACAATCATTACCATAAAAAGCAGGAATAATACATGACTGTGAAGTTGAAGACATTAAAAGGAACAGTTTTAAGCAATAAGATGAATAAATCTGCTGTAGTATTGGTGGAACGATTAATTCAACATCCGGTATATCGTAAATTTATTAAAACACAAACTAAATTACATATTCATGATGAGCTTAATGAATGTTCGAATGGAGACATTGTTGAGGTATCGGAATGTCGGCCAATTTCTAAAACAAAATCATGGAAATTGATTCGAATTGTTAAAAAATCCATAATTTAGTAATTTATTTTTCGAAGACATGAATATTGACATGTCTTCCTGATTTTTAGATAATATAAATTTTATGATATATTCTTGTTATTTTATATTGAATATTAATGTATTTTGGAGTATAAAGACATTATGATACAAGAACAAACTATATTATATATTGCGGATAATTCAGGCGCAAAATCTGCTATGTGTATTCGAGTGTTAGGAGGTTCAAAAAAGCGGTATGCAAAAATTGGTGATATCATTAAGGTATCAATTAAAGAAGCAGTACCACGAGGTAAAGTAAAAAAAGGGGAAGTATTTAATGCAGTTGTTGTTCGTACAAAGAAAGGTATTCGACGTACAGATGGGTCATTAATTCGTTTTGATCATAATGCTTGTGTTATTTTAAATAATGTGAATCAACCTATTGGTACGCGTATTTTTGGTCCAATAACACGTGAATTGCGAACAGAAAAATTTATGAAAATTATTTCTTTAGCACCAGAAGTATTTTAGTAATTGTAATAATAAGGGGGGGTATATGGCTTTAAAAATTAAACGTTTAGATCGTGTTATTATTTTATCTGGTCGTGATAAAGGTAAAACTGGAATAGTACAATTCATTTCAATAAATCAGTCTAAAATTATTGTTCAAGGTATTAATTTTATTAAAAAGCATCAAAAAGGTCGTCCTGAACAGAATATTAGTGCAAGTATTATTAAGAAAGAAGCTTTAATACATATTTCTAATGTTGCTATTTTAAATCCTGATACTAAAAAAGCAGATCGTATTGGATTTAAATTTATTGATGGAAAAAAAGTACGATTTTTAAAATCTAATAATCAAATTATTAAATAATTAGTAGGATGTGATAATGATTTTATTATATAATGTTTATAAAACACATGTTGTGAAAGCATTAATGAAAAAATTTCGATATGTATCAGTTATGCAAGTACCAAATATAGAAAAAATTACTTTAAACATGGGTGCAGGAAAAGCAAATCATGATAAAAAAGTTTTAGAACAAGCAGTAAAAGATTTAATGTTAATTTCAGGTCAAAAACCAATTATAACACAATCTAGAAAATCTATTGCTGGTTTTAAAATACGACAAGGTTATCCAATAGGCTGTAAAGTGACATTACGTGGTATACGTAAATGGAATTTTTTAAATCGATTAATCACGATTGTGATACCAAGAATCCGTGATTTTCGTGGTTTTTCAAAAAAATCTTTTGATGGTCGTGGAAATTATAATATGGGGATATGTGAACAAATTATCTTTCCTGAAATTAATTATGATACTATCGATAAAGTACGTGGGTTAGATATTTCTATTACAACAACTGCATGTTCCGATGCTGAGGGTTTTGCATTACTCTCTGCGTTTCATTTTCCTTTTCAGAGATAATTTTTAAGGATTAAGATGGCTAAAGAATCAATGAAAGCACGTGAATTTAAAAGAATTAAATTAGGTAAAAAATTTTTTTTACAGCGTCAACAATTAAAAAAAATAATTTTAAATATGTCATTATCAAAAACTATACGATGGGAAGCAATGTTAAAATTACAAACTTTACCGCGTGATTCTAGTTTATCTAGACAGCGTAATCGATGTTTCCAAACAGGTCGTCCTCATGGTTTTTTAAGAAAATTTGGTTTAAGTAGAATTAAAGTCAGGGAAGCTGCTATGCGTGGTGAAATTCCAGGATTAAGAAAAGCTAGTTGGTAAATAAGATATACAGTGATTATAAAATATAAGGTGATTATATGAGTATGCAAGATCCAATATCAGATATGTTAACAAATATTCGAAATGGTCAGAAAGCTAATAAAGTAGAAGTTTGTACACCTGCCTCAAATTTTAAAATTGCTATTATAAATGTTTTAAAACAAGAAGGCTACATTGATTATTATACTGTACAAAAACAATCAAATAAAAAAGTATTAAATATTTTTTTAAAATATTTTAATGGTAAACCTGTAATTGAAGAAATTAAACGAGTTAGTAAACCAAGTTTACGCATTTATAAAAAAAAGACAACTTTACCAGTTGTGATGGATGGTTTAGGCATTGCTATCTTATCGACTTCTAAAGGTATCATAAGTAATAAAAAAGCGAATAAAATGGGTATAGGTGGAGAAATTATTTGTATAGTATCTTAAATTTAGGAGATTAAGGCATGTCGCGTATTGCAAAGAAACCAGTTTTTGTGCCTAATAATATAATAGTTACTTTAAATAAAGGTATGATTACCATTAGTAATCAAAATAAA
The DNA here is from genome assembly GCF_039355125.1 of Buchnera aphidicola (Takecallis taiwana). Lineage (NCBI taxonomy): Bacteria > Pseudomonadati > Pseudomonadota > Gammaproteobacteria > Enterobacterales > Erwiniaceae > Buchnera > Buchnera aphidicola. Next base: position 372,767 of record NZ_CP134979.1, on the reverse strand, counting down.
TCGATTTCACATAGCATTCATCATTCTGTTATCATTACATATGATAATAATAAAATATATTTTCAATCGAAATTAAATAAAAATGATGGTTGGATGCATGCAGGTACTACAAGATCCTTAGTAAATTCTATGATTATAGGTATAACCAGTGGTTTTTCAAAAAAATTACAATTAGTTGGTGTAGGTTATCGTGTTAGTATTGAAAAAAATAATATTATTACTATGTCTTTAGGATATTCACATATTATTAAATATGCTTTACCTAAAGATATTATAGCAGAAATTATTTCTGCAACTGAAATTATTTTAAAAAGTATGAATAAGCAATTACTTGGACAAGTAGCAGCTAATTTACGATCAAAACGTAAACCGGAAGTATATAAAGGCAAAGGTATTCGTTATTTCGGTGAACATGTACGTGTTAAAGAGGCTAAGAAAAAATAATGGTTCTTTTAAATAATAAACTATCTTCTAGGAAACGGCGAAGTTTGAAAATGCGTCATAAATTTAAATCTTTAAATGTGATACGATTAATTATACATCGTACTTCTCGTCATATATATGCTCAGATTTTTGATATAAACACTTCTACTGTTTTAATGTCTGCTTCAACATTAGAACAAGGTATACAAAGACAACTTTCTTCATATACTGGTAATAAACAATCTGCTAGTTTTATTGGTTTAATTATCGCACATCGTGCATTAAAAAAAGGTATTCAATCTGTAGTATTTGATCGTTCTGGATTTAAATATCATGGTCGCGTAAAAATATTAGCCGAGTCTGCGAGAAAAGCGGGATTAAAATTTTAAAGGATATAATACAATGATTCATTATGAAAAAAAAAATACTATTGATTTAAAAGAGAAATTAATTACAGTAAACCGCGTCTCTAAAACTGTTAAAGGAGGTAGAATTTTTTCATTTACTGCGTTAACTGTTGTCGGCAATAATAAAGGTAAAGTAGGAATAGGATATGGTAAAGCACGAGAAGTACCAGCGGCTATACAAAAGGCTATGGAGCAAGCACGTCGTAATATGATTAATATTAACATTAAAAATGGTACTTTACAACATTCTGTGCAGGGTGTACATACTAGTTCTAAAATATTTATGAAACCGGCATCTAAAGGTACTGGGATTATTGCAGGTGGAGCAATGCGAGCAGTGTTAGAAGTTGTAGGTATACATAATGTGTTAGCTAAAACATATGGTTCAACTAATCCGATTAATGTTGTTCGAGCAACCATTAATGGTTTAAAAAATATGCAATCTCCTGAAGTGATTGCTGCTAAAAGAAACAAGTCTGTTGCTGAAATTTTAGGATAAGTATATATGATAAAAAAAATTTTTATTACACAAATTAAAAGTAGTATTGGTCGTCTTCCTAGACATAAAGCAACAATGATAGGGTTAGGTTTACGACGTATTGGACATACAGTAGTAAGATTGGATACACCATCTATTAGAGGTATGATTAATCAAGTATATTATATGATTCATATTAAAAAAGGATAAAAAATTGTATTTAAATACTTTGAAATTTGCACACGGTTCTAAAAAAAAACATAAAAGAGTTGGTCGAGGAATTGGAACCGGATTTGGTAAAACATGTGGTAGGGGACATAAAGGGCAAACCTCAAGAACTGGATCAAGTATTAGAAGAGGTTTTGAAGGTGGTCAAATGCCATTATATAGACGTATTCCAAAATTTGGTTTTTTATCACGGAAACAACGTGTGACACAAGAAGTGAGATTATCTGAAATTAATAAAATCTCTGACCAATATATTAATTTGAATACATTAAAAAATTTTAATATTATTAAAAAAAATGTTAAATATGTAAAAATTATTAATAAAGGTGTTTTAGATAAAAAAATTGTAGTACAAGATATTAAAGTAACGAAAGGCGCACTAGTAGCGATTGAGATGTTAGGTGGTACAGTTAAGGAAACTGTTGTATAATATGACTAATATTACACAATTCAAATTAAACAATGTTAGTAAGACTTTGCTGGAATTAAAACACAGAATTATTTTTGTAATTTTTGCAATAATGATTTATCGAATTGGTTTTTTTATACCTGTTCCTGGTATCAATCATACTGTTTTATCGAATTTTTTAAAATTACAAAATGGTACAGTAATTGATTTGTTTAATATGTTTTCTGGTGGTGCTTTAAGCTATGCATCGATTTTTTCTTTAGGTATTATGCCTTATATTTCTGCTTCTATTATTATGCAATTATTAACATTAATGATAAAACAGTTATCTGATATTAAAAAAGAAGGTGCGTTAGGTAAAAAAAAACTTAATCAATATATACGATATATAACTTTATTTATTGCAATATTACAATCCATTGGTATTGCGTGGACTTTACCGAATATATCGAATTCTATACAAATAATTATACATCCTGATTGGTGTTTTTATTTTACTACTATATTAAGTTTATGTACTGGTACAATGTTATTAATGTGGTTAGGTGAATTAATTACTGAATGTGGTATTGGTAATGGCATTTCAATGATTATGTTTATTGGTATCATTTCTAAAATACCTTTAAGTTTGACTGGTATGATTAGTCATATGAAATTTTTACATATATCGTTTTTTTATGCATTTTTTATTATTTTGATTTTATTTTTTGTAATATTTAGTATTGTGTTTATTGAAAGTAGTTATCGAAAAGTTATTTTATATCATTCCAAGCAACGTAATTTACATAAAATGTATGTTATGCAACATACACATTTACCTTTAAAGATTAATATGTCTGGTGTAATGCCGGCGATTTTTTCTGCTAGTGTAATTCTTGTGTTATCTTTCATAATTTCATTGTTTAAGATACATTTTGGTTTTATCTTGTTTACAATGATAGAATATTATATGAAACCAGGTGAAGTATTATATATTACGTTATATGCTGTATTGATTTTTTGTTTTTGTTTTTTTTATGATAATTTAGTATGTAATCCTAGAGAAATTTCTGAAAATTTACGAAAATCTGGTATTTTTATTCCAGGTGTTCGTCCTGGTTTACAAACAACAAAATATATTAATAGTATAATCAATTGCTTAATTATTATAAATGCATTATATATTATGTTTATTATTTTGATACCGGAATTGTTTAAAATTATTTTACATGTTCCGTTTTTTTTTGGAGGGACATCGTTATTAATTATTGTTGTTGTCATTATTGATTTTGTTGCACAATTTCAAACGTTTATGATATCAAATAAATATAATGCTCTTTTAAAAAAATCTCCTTTAAATATTAAGTATTAATAATTATTTTTGAAAATATACAGTATTATTTTCACTGAAATATAGGTGGTAATATGAAAGTTCGTACATCGATTAAAAAGTTGTGTCGTAATTGTAAAATTTTAAAACGACAGAATGTACTGCGTGTGATATGTACTCAATATCCAAAACATAAACAGCGTCAAGGGTAATTTTTTAAGTTTATTTTTATAGTATGTTTTTATTTATGATAAAAATACTATTTGTTAATATCAATATAGAGGAACATAATGGCTCGTATTGCAGGAATTAATATTCCTAATAATCAACATATCATGATTGCGTTACGTTCAATATATGGTATAGGTAAAACACGTTCTAAGCGTATTTGTATGTATTGTAACATATCAGAAGTAATTAAAACTAAAGATTTAACTGCACAGCAAATAGATCTATTACGTCAGGCGATTTCTAAATTAATTGTAGAAGGTGATTTACGTAGAACATGTACTTTACATATTAAAAGGTTAATAGATCTTGGATGTTATCGTGGTTTGCGTCATCGTAGAGGATTACCTGTAAGAGGGCAGAGAACAAAAACTAATGCTCGTACTAGAAAAGGTCCTCGTAAACCAATCAAAAAATAATTTTATAGAGCATTTCAATATGGCAAAATCTACAGTTCGTTTAAAAAAAAAAATTAAAAAAAAAATTTTAGATGGTATTGCATATATACATGCATCTTTTAATAATACCATTGTTACTATTACTGATCGTCAGGGTAATGCTTTAGGTTGGGCAACTGCTGGTGGTTCAGGTTTTCGAGGATCACGGAAATCTACGCCTTTTGCAGCGCAAGTTGCTGTAGAACGATGTGTTGAATCTATTAAAGATTATGGTATTAAGAATTTAGAAGTTATGGTAAAAGGACCGGGTCCAGGAAGAGAATCAACAATTCGTGCATTGAATACTGCCGGATTTAAGATTACAAACATTACTGATGTGACTCCCATACCGCATAACGGTTGCCGTCCTCCTAAAAAGAGACGTGTATAATTAAAAAATTTTTTGAGAGACTCTCAATATGGCAAAATATTTAAAACCTAAATTAAAATTAAGTCGTCGAGAAAATACAGATTTATTTTTAAAATCTAGTTATCGTGCTATTGATTCTAAATGTAAAATTAATCAATTACCTGGTCAACAAGGTACAAGACGTACGCGACTATCTGAATATGGTGTACAATTACGAGAAAAACAAAAAGTGCGTCGTTTGTATGGTATATTAGAACGGCAATTTCATAATTATTATAAAAGAGCAACAAAATTGAAAGGCAATACTGGAGAAAATTTATTAATTTTTCTAGAAAGCAGATTAGATAATGTAGTGTATCGTTTAGGATTTGGTGCAACACGAGCAGAATCTAGACAACTTATAAACCATAAAACAATTATGGTAAATAACAATATTGTCAATGTTGCTTCTTATCAACTGTCTCAGGATGATCGTATTACAGTCCGAGCAAAGTGTAGAATGCAAAAAAGGATAAAAGCTTCTTTAGTATTAGCAGAACAAAGAGAAAAACCAGTTTGGTTAGATATTGATAAAAATAAATTAGAAGGTCGATTTACTAGAATTCCTGACCGTTCTGATTTAGCACCGGATATTAATGAACACCTGATTATTGAACTTTATTCAAAATAAATTATAAACAAATGATTGGGGAGGAGATTATATGCAAAATATTTCGATAGGTTTATTAAAACCAAGTATAGTGGATATTGAACAAATCCGATCAACGTATTTTAAAGTTACCATTGAACCTTTAGAACGAGGTTTTGGTCATACTATTGGTAATGCATTACGTAGGATATTGCTTTCTTCAATACCAGGATATGCTGTCACTGAAGTGCAAATAAAAGGTATTTTACATGAATATAGTGCTAAAACTGGTATTCAGGAAGATGTTCTTACTATATTATTGCATATTAAAGAGCTAGCAATTAGAATTATTGGTAAAGATGAAGCGGTTTTGCAAATTAAAAAATCTGGTATTGGGGTTGTTCAAGCTTCTGATATTATACATGATAGTAGTGTTGTTATTATGAATCCGCAACATGTCATTTGTAATTTAACTGATCCAACAGCATCAATTGATATGACTATGAAAGTTGAAAAGGGTATTGGTTATGTTTCTGCAGCATCTCGAATTGCATCACATGATATTAATAAACATGTTGGTTGTATATCGTTAGATACCTGCTACAGTCCTATTGAACGCATTGCATATTTTGTAGAACCTGCACGAGTAAAACAACGTACAGATTTGGATAAGTTGATTATAGAAATTGAAACAAATGGAACTATTGATCCTGAAGAAGCAGTACGTCGTGCTGCTACAATTTTGTCTGAACAATTGTCTGCATTTGTTGATTTAAATTATTTAACAAAACAACCGGTTATTGAAGTTAAAGAAAAAAAACCAGATTTTGATCCAATATTACTAAAATCTGTTGATGATTTAGAGTTGACTGTACGATCTGCAAATTGTTTAAAAGCAGAAATGGTAAATTATATTGGTGATTTGGTACAAAAAACTGAGTCAGAATTATTAAAAGCACCAAATCTTGGAAAAAAATCTTTAACGGAAATTAAAGATATATTATCTTCAAAAGGACTATCGTTAGGTATGCGTATTAAAAATTGGCCTCCAAAAAATACATAAGGTAAATATAAATAATACGTATGTTTTTATTTTTATGATTAAGGGATATACATGAGGCATAGAAAATGTGGTCGTTCTTTCAATCGTACTTCTAGTCATTATAAAGCTATGTTTGCAAATATGGTATGTTCATTATGCAAATATGAAATTATAAAGACAACGTTACCTAAAGCAAAAGAATTGCGTACTATTATTGAACCATTGATTACTATTGCTAAAATTGATTCTGTTTCTAATAGACGATTAGTGTTTTCAAGAATCAGAGATAACAGCAGTGTATTAAAATTGTTTAATGAACTTGGACCGTTTTTTATTAAGCGCCCAGGCGGATATACCCAAATTTTGAAATATGGTTTTCGATCTGGCGATAAAGCAAAGATTGCATACATGAAATTTGTTGATCGTAATATTCTATATAAAAAATAAAATTTTTTGCGTTTTACTGTATATAACGGCATATTATTGCCGTTTATATTAAAAAATTTATTATATAGTTATTATTTTATTGATTTGAAAAATTTTATTATTTGTTTGTGCGAATTGATAAACTGAAATAATTTTTTTACCCGGTATTTGTATTTTTTGGATATTTAAAATATGTTTTTTTGTTTGAACTTGCATACCATTTTTATTAATTTTAACAATTTGTCCAATGTGATATCTTAAATTTGATTTTATAATATTTGCTTGATGAATTTTAATTTTCATATTTTGAATTTCAATATACGTTCCTGGCCATGGATGAAATGCACGAATCATACGTTCTATATACTGTGCGTCTTTGAAAAAATTAATTTTTCCCATAGATTTCGATAGTTTTTTTGCATAAGTTGCTTTTTTTTCATCTTGTATTATTGGAATAATATTTTTATTTTGTATTTTTTTTAAAACCTTTAATATTACTTTTGAACCGATTTGACTTAATTTATTTAGTAAACTACTAGTTGTGTCGTCTGGAAGAATATTACAGGATTGTTGATATAGTATTTGTCCAGAATCCAGTTTTTCATCCATTTGAATAATAGTAATTCCTGTTTTTTTTTCTCCTTTTAGTATTGCCCATTGGATTGGTGCAGCACCTCTCCAATTGGGCAACAATGAAGCATGTACATTAATACATCCCATTGGAAATGCATGTAATATACATACAGGTAATATTAATCCATATGCTACAACAATCATAATATCTGCTTTTGTATGTAATATATTTATATAATCTGTTTGATTTTGGAGTGTATGAGGTTGAAAAGTAGGAATGTTATATTTACTGGCAAGTTGTTTTACCGGAGTTTGTGTAATAATGTTACCTCTTGTATTCGGTCGATCCGGTTGTGTTAAAATTCCTAGTATAATATGATGTGATAATATTAAGGTTTTTAAATAACATGCTGAAAAATTCGATGTTCCTGCAAAAATAATTCTTAATGACTGTTTTTTTTTTTGCATATTATATCTCATATATGTATTATATTATCTGTAATCAATTAGTAATATTCCAGATAGATGATCGATTTCATGTTGTATACATATAGCAAGTAATGAGTTTGCTTTAACGTATACCTGTTTACCATAGATATTTAATGCACTGATTTTAATATCCTTTGCTCTAGTAATTTTTTTACTAAATCCAGGGATAGATAAACAACGTTCTTCAGTTTGTGTTATACCGCTTGTTTGTATTTTTTTGGGGTTGATGAGTACAATTGGTGGATATTGTTCCATCATAAGATCAATAACAATAATTTGTAAATGAATATTTACTTGTGTTGCAGCTAACCCTATACCTTGTTGACTATACATAGTTTCAAACATATTATGTATTATATTATGAATTTTTTTATTTATTTTTTTAACTGGTCGTGCTATGAACCGTAATCTTTTGTCTGGGTATGTTAATATTTTTAGTATGGCCATATTAATATTATAAATCGTAAGTAATAATTTATTATTATAATGTTTTGTTAAATATATGATATATATGCATGTAATATTGTTCTTTAATGATAATATTGAATTTCATGTTAATATTTTTTTTACATATAAAGAAAATGATATTAAAATACGTTATTTATATGAATTACTTGTGAATTTTATGTATTTTTTAAATAAAGAGTATATTATTTTTTATCTTAAATTAGCAGGATTTACGATGGGTTATAACCTGATCAGTGATGATATTATAATGAATATATTGTGTTTGAAACATCGTAGTAAAAAAATTTAATTTTAGTAGCTACCTGTTGCAATGAGTTGTTTCCTTATAAAGTATAAATGCTTTGTGTTTCAAAGCAAAATTATTGTTTTCATGGCCGGATTTGATTACTTTTTTAGTTCTAGATTGCTCTGATCTTTTAAAATGGATGACTGGTTTTTCGAATTTAACTATTATTCGCATTAAAAAACGTCTTATTGTAAAAAATTATGTTATTATTTTGTAACACTTCGCATATCTATTAATGAAAATATTTCTCGTATAAGAGCCATCACGTACTACAGAAGATATATTAAGGTATCTTGGATCTGATATCCTGGTATTAGTTAGTAATACTAGGAATTTTTATATCCTTATAACATTATTAATGTTTTGACTGGAGAATATATTCGTAATGTCTATAAAAAAAAAATATAATTATATGCTTTTTGGAAATCCTGTCTGTCATTCTAAATCACCTATCATTTATCAATGTTTTGCAAAAGATATAGGGTTTATTTTTAATTATGGAAGCCAGCATGTTGAAAAAAATATGTTTGCAAACGTTATGTTAGAGTTTTTTAACACTCATGGTCAAGGTGCAAATGTTACAGTTCCATTTAAAGAGGAAGCGTATAAATTATCACATGTTGTTACGAGAAGAGCGCAAATTACTCGCTCTGTCAATGTTTTGAAAAGATTACGTAATAATGTAATTTTAGGAGATAATACAGATGGTATAGGTTTAATATATGACTTAAAGAGACTAAATTTTATTAATATAAATAAAAAAATTTTATTAATTGGTGCTGGTGGTGCAGCTCGAGGTATTATACCTAATTTACTATCTTATAATTGTTCTATTGATATTGTAAATCGCACTTTTAGTAAAGCTGATAATTTAGCTTTATATTTTAAAAAATTTGGTTATATTAAAGCTATTCCAATAGATGATTTAAAAGATTTAAATTATCATATAGTGATTAATGCGACTTCGTCTGGTATTCAGAATGAATGTAATTTTTTTCTTTCTAATTTTATTTTTTATCCGGAACGAACAGTATTTTATGACTTATATTATAATGACAAGTCTACACCATTTTTAAAATGGTATCAAGATCATGGTGGGATTTATTATGCAGATGGGATTGGTATGTTAGTTAGTCAAGCAGCATATTCTTTTTATTTATGGAACGGTATTTTTCCAAATATTCCATATGTTATTCATATTTTAAATAAAAATAAGAAGTATTGGTGTATATAGATTTTAATTAAATATAAAAAATATATTGACTATTTTATGATGTTTTGTAAGAATAATATCTTATACTTATGTGAATATGTTAAATACGTATTTATATATTTTAGTTATTTTACATTTTTTTAGTCCCCTTCGTCTAGAGGTCTAGGACATCGCCCTTTCACGGCGGCAACAGGGGTTCAAATCCCCTAGGGGACAATTTAAATTAAAAAATATGTATGCAAAAATAACATTTTATGTTAATATGTATACAGTAGAAATTAAATTTTATATTTTATATAATATAAGATATAAAATTTAAAATGTTCTTTAAAAATATAAAATTAATATAAAACAACTATGGATTGTCAGATCAAGCAAATAAGCGTATATGGTGGATGCCTTGGCAATCAGAAGCGACGAAGGACGTGCTAATCTGCGAAAAGTATCGGTAAGCTGATAAGAAGCGTTATAACCGGTAATTTCCGAATGGGGAAACCCGACATTTTTAAATGTCATTACTAACTAAATTAATAGGTTAGTAAAGCGAACCAAGAGAACTGAAACATCTAAGTATCTTGAGGAAAAGAAATCAATTGAGATTCTCTTAGTAGCGGCGAGCGAAAAGGGAACAGCCTAGAGTTATAAGCTATTTAATTTTTATTAGAATATTTTGGAAAAAATAGCGATACATGGTGATAGCCCAGTATATTAAAAAAATTAAACTAGTGAACTCAAAAAGTAGAACGGGACACGAGAAATCTTGTTTGAAGACGGGGGGACCATCCTCCAAGGCTAAATACTCCTGATTGACCGATAGTGAACTAGTACCGTAAGGGAAAGGTGAAAAGAACCCCGGTTAGGGGAGTGAAATAGATCCTGAAACCGTATACGTACAAGCAGTAGAAGCCTAATTTATCAGGTGACTGCGTACCTTTTGTATAATGGGTCAGCGACTTGTATTTTGTAGCAAGGTTAACTTTATAAGGGAGCCGTAGGGAAACCGAGTCTTAAACGGGCGTTAAGTTGCAAGATACAGACCCGAAACCCGGTGATCTAGCCACGGGCAGGTTGAAGGTCGGGTAAAGCCGACTGGAGGACCGAACCGACTGATGTTGAAAAATCAGCGGATGACCTATGGTTAGGGGTGAAAGGCCAATCAAACCGGGAGATAGCTGGTTCTCCTCGAAAGCTATTTAGGTAGCGCCTCGTGAATTCATCTTCGGGGGTAGAGCACTGTTTCGGTTAGGGGGCCATACCGGCTTACCAATCCGATGCAAACTCCGAATACCGAAGAATGTTATCACGGGAGACACACAGCGGGTGCTAACGTTCGTTGTGGAAAGGGAAACAACCCAGACCACCAGCTAAGGTCCCAAAATTATAGTTAAGTGGGAAACGATGTGGGAAGTCATAGACAACCAGGATGTTGGCTTAGAAGCAGCCATCATTTAAAGAAAGCGTAATAGCTCACTGGTCAAGTCAGCCTGCGCGGAAGATGTAACGGGGCTAAAACTATATACCGAAGCTGTGGCAATGAAAAATAATTTTTTTATTGGGTAGAGGAGCGTTCTGTAAGCCTGTGAAGAAATATTGTAAGATATTTTGGAGGTATCAGAAGTGCGAATGCTGACATGAGTAACGATAAAGCAGGTGAAAAACCTGCTCGCCGAAAAACCAAGGTTTCCTGTCCAACGGTAATCGGGGCAGGGTAAGCCGACCCCTAAGGTGAGGCCGAAAGGCGTAATCGATGGGAAACAGGTTAATATTCCTGTGCTTAATTTTACTGCGAAGGGGAAACGGAGTAGGTTAGATTATCCAGGTGACGGATATCCTGGTTTAAGCGTGTAGATATAATAATTAGGCAAATCCGGTTATTTTTAAGTTGAGGCGTGATGACGAGTTACTACGGTAACGAAGTAATTAATACCACACTTCCAAGAAAATCCTCTAAGCTACAGGTAAAATTAAATCGTACCCAAAACCGACACAGGTGGTTAGGTAGAGTATACCAAGGCGCTTGAGAGAACCCAGGTGAAGGAACTAGGCAAAATGGTGCCGTAACTTCGGGAGAAGGCACGCTAATAATAGGTGATGAAACTTGCTTTTTGAGCCGAGATTAGTCGAAGATACCAGCTGGCTGCAACTGTTTATTAAAAACACAGCACTGTGCAAACACGAAAGTGGACGTATACGGTGTGACGCCTGCCCGGTGCCGGAAGGTTAATTGAGAGAGTTAAAGTTTAAATCTTGAAGCTCTTAATCGAAGCCCCGGTAAACGGCGGCCGTAACTATAACGGTCCTAAGGTAGCGAAATTCCTTGTCGGGTAAGTTCCGACCTGCACGAATGGCGTAATGATGGCCAGACTGTCTCCACCTGGGACTCAGTGAAATTGAAATTGCTGTGAAGATGCAGTGTACCCGCGGCAAGACGGAAAGACCCCGTGAACCTTTACTATAGCTTGACATGGAATATTGATTTTTAATGTGTAGGATAGGTGGGAGACAAAGAAGACAAATCGCTAGGTTTGTTGGAGTCAACCTTGAAATACCACCCTTTAAAATTTAGTCTTCTAACCTAATACCGTAATCCGGTATAGAGACAGTGTCTGGTGGGTAGTTTGACTGGGGCGGTCTCCTCCCAAAGAGTAACGGAGGAGCACAAAGATTGGCTAATCACGGTCGGAAATCGTGAGGTTAGTGTAAAGGCATAAGCCAGTTTAACTGCGAGCGTGATAGCGCGAGCAGGTGCGAAAGCAGGTCTTAGTGATCCGGTGGTTCTGTATGGAAGGGCCATCGCTCAACAAATAAAAGGTACTCCGGGGATAACAGGCTAATACCGCCCAAGAGTTCATATCGACGGCGGTGTTTGGCACCTCGATGTCGGCTCATCACATCCTGGGGCTGAAGCAGGTCCCAAGGGTATGGCTGTTCGCCATTTAAAGTGGTACGCGAGCTGGGTTTAGAACGTCGTGAGACAGTTCGGTCCCTATCTGCCGTGGGCGTAGGAAGATTGAGGGGGGCTACTTCTAGTACGAGAGGACCGAAGTGGACGCATCCCTGGTGTTCGGGTTGTCATGCCAATGGCATTGCCCGGTAGCTACATGCGGAAAAGATAAGCGCTGAAAGCATCTAAGCACGAAACTTGCCCCAAGATAAGTCTTCCCTGAGACGAAAGTCTACTGAAGGGACGTTGAAGACTACAACGTTGATAGGCTGGGTGTGTAAGCATAGCGATATGTTGAGCTAACCAGTACTAATGACCCGAGAGGCTTGATCTTACAATACTATAGTTGTTTTATATTAATTTTATATTTTAAAAAATTTTTTGAAATATGACTTTATTGTTTATACCCTGGTAAAAATAGTGTAATGGTACCACCTGAATCCATACCGAACTCAGAAGTGAAATATTATAACGCCGATGGTAGTACGAGGCTCTCCTCGTGCAAGAGTAGGAAATTACCAGGGTATATTTTTTTATAATATCAATATTTCTTCAATATGTACTTTTTGTAAACTTTTTATCTAAACAATCTGCGTATAAATCCATCCTAAAACTCCCTTCCTTAAAATCCTATTATTAAAAACTCTTCTATTAAAAATATTAAAATCATAAATTAAAATAAAAAATTATAAATTGGAATTTTTATGTTTGTCTGTTCAGTATATTATTCTGTGTAGAATATTTTTGATCATTGTTAGAAATTATATTTTGTTTATCATTGAAATAGTGTGATAATTTTTGAATACTGTTTTTAGTGGTGAATGTAGAAACCTATATATAATTATATTGTGTTAATATCCATTTGAAAGTACTGTTACAGTTTTATTTTTTGGGTTATTAGTAAGGTAATTTTGATGTCTAAGATTAAAGGCAATGTGAAGTGGTTTAATGAATCTAAAGGTTTTGGTTTTATTACACCTGAAGATGGCAGTAAGGATGTTTTTGTGCATTTTTCTGCTATACAAAGTAATGGATTTAAGACTTTGTCAGAAGGACAAAGTGTTGAATTTGAGATTACTGAAGGTGCAAAAGGACCATCCGCGGCTAATGTTGTTAGTTTATAGTTTTTTGTTATATTCAATTAATTAATGTTTTTATTAATAAAACATATTCGCCACAGTGCAAATATTTTACTATTGTTCTGTGGTGAAATAATATTTTCATATATAACATTATAACAATATATATATATGTATAATTATATTTCTATGATATTAAAGTTTTTATATAAGAGTGAGTAATGTTAAGAATCTTTAATACGTTAACAAAAAAGAAAGAGGTTTTTTCTTCAATATTTTTCAAAATAGTAAATATATATGTATGTGGTATTACTGTATATGCTGATTGTCATATTGGTCATGCTCGGACATTTACTGTATTTGATATGATTATTCGATATTTACAATACTGCAAATATAAAGTTAAATATATTCGCAACATTACTGATATTGATGATAAAATTATTCAAGCAGCGCGTTTGAATAATGAAAGTGTAATAAATTTAACACATCGTATGATTCAATCTATGCAGCAAGATTTTTTAAATTTAGGTTTATTAAAACCCGAACTTGAACCTCGAGTAACATTACATATTCAAGATATTATAATTATCATACAAAAATTAATACAAAAAAAATACGCTTATCTTGCGCAAAACGGAGATATACTGTTTTCTATATCAAGTTATCAGAATTATGGTATATTGTCTAGACAGAAATTAAATCAATTGAAAATAAGTATAAATTATCATAATAAAGATTTTGTACATGATTTTGTATTGTGGAAAAAAGTAGATGAACATGATATACCTAATTGGAATTCACCATGGGGTTTAGGGCGTCCTGGATGGCATATTGAATGTTCTGCAATAAATTATAAATATTTTGGAAAAAATCTTGATATTCATGGCGGTGGAGTTGATTTATTATTCCCTCATCATGAAAATGAATGCGCACAATCTACTGCATTATATAATACTAAATCGTATGGAAAATACTGGATACATGTAGGTGCATTATCAATTAATAATACAAAAATGTCTAAATCTTTAAGAAATTCAATTTTGTTAAAGCATTTACTTACAATATATGATGCAGAAGTAATACGATATTTTTTTTTATTAACGCATTATCGTAAACCATTACAATATAATGTAAATAATTTAAAAAAATCAAAGATATCTTTAAGAAAATTATATACGGCTTTAGAAAAATTTGATTGTCATCATCCTGTATTAAAAACTCAATTTTCCTTAAAATATCAGTATTTTTGTATAAATTTTCATAATGCTATGTTTAATGATTTTAATACTCCATATGCAATATCGATTTTATTCTCTTTATTAAAAAAAATTAATATAGCTTTTAAAGATGAAAATCAATTTGTGACTATGCAGTTATTATATCAGTTACGCTATTTATCTAATACAATTGGTTTATTAATACAAAATCCATCAATTTTTTTAAAAAAAAATATTATTAATAATGACTAGTATATAATATTGAGATGTTTATATTCATATTTTTCTTGATATGCTTCTAATGTATTGGTTAGTAATGTTGCAACAGTCATTGGACCAACACCTCCTGGTACTGGAGTAATATAAGATACTTTTGGTAATACTTTTTGAAAATTTACATCACCAATTATTATATTTTTGGATGGTATTTGATTGATACCTACATCAACAATTACTGCTCCATATTTAATATGTGTTTCATGTAAAAAATTTGGTTTACCAACTGCTACGATTATCAAATCTGATTGGGAAATATGTGTATTTAAGTTTTTAGTAAATCGATGAGTGATAGTTGTTGTGCATCCGGATAATAATAATTCTAGCCCCATGGGACGTCCAACAATATTAGAAGCACCTATAATTGTTGCATTCATACCAGCCATATTCACATTATATTTATTTAATATTTTAATAATTCCTCTTGAAGTACAAGGTCTGAGTTTTGGTTTTTTTTGACATAAACAACCAATATTGTACGGATGAAATCCGTCAATATCTTTTCTAGGGTCAATTGATTCAATAATATTATTAGTATTGATAGTATTTGGTAATGGTAATTGTACTAATATACCATCAATTTTATCATTTAAATTTAATTTTTTAATTAAATTAATTATTTCTATTTCTGTAATTGATGTTTGTAATTTCCATTCTTCTGAAAAAAAACCGACCTGATTACAAGCGAGTCTTTTTTTTTGAACATATAATTTAGATGATGCATGATTGTCTATCCAAATTACTGCCAATCCCGGTGGTCTTTTACCGAAACGTTGTTCATATTTCACTTGTTTTTTTATGTTTTGAGTTATTTCATCAGCAAGAATAGATCCATTCATAATTTTATTTAACATATTTAATCCTAATTTTTTATTTATACTATAGATTTTAATATACTAATGTAGTATAATTTTATTTAATAAAAACTTTTAATTACTCAGTAATTTAAATAGCGCTCTTAGCTCAGTTGGATAGAGCAACGGCCTTCTAAGCCGTAGGTCATAGGTTCGAATCCTATAGAGCGTATTTTTTATATTGTATAATTATTAATATTGTATTATATAAATTATAAATTTTTATTCAGTTTTATAAATTTTTTGATTTTTGAAAATACGTTTTGTATTGATTTTTCAGTATTGATTTGGGTATATTTAGTTATTTTATTGTTTTTTATTGTATGAAAATATTTCATCATAATTTCATGCATGTTTTGATATTCACATAATCTTTGATGAATAGTTTGTATATTATCGTCAATACGGGTGGTTAATTTTTCATGAGTAATATCATCTTGTTCTGAAATATTCGGAGGATTATATTTCACATGGTATATTCGTCCTGACGGGATATGAATTCGTCTGCCTAAAATGCGTTCATATAAGATTTTTTTATTCAGAGTCAATTCTATAATATAATTAATAACGATATTTTTTTTATTCATTATTTTTGTTTGTTTGATTGTTCTTGGAAATCCATCTAATATAAAACTGTTCATGGAATTATTTTGTATTTTTTCCATGAGTAAATCAATTATTATATTATCATCTATTAACATACCAGTCTGTATTTTTTTTTTAATCAACATACCTAATTGATTTTTTTTCAGCATGATGTTACGTAATATATCACCGATGGATATTATGGGAATGTTATATTTTTGCATAATTAAATTAGATTGTGTACCCTTTCCTGATCCCGGGGGTCCGAAAATTATAATTTTCATATATCATTTTACTAGTCAGTCAGTAATTGATTAATATTTTTTATAAAGTGATTTGGATTTTTTAATGTTCCGTGTGTAGATAATAACGCTTGATCAAATAAAGTTTGAATCCATATATTAATTTTATCCGTTTCTTGTATACTAATCATTTTCTGGATTAAAGGATGTGTTGGGTTAATTTCAAAAATATATTTTGTTAATGGTATTTTTTGTCCAGCGGCTTGAAATAATTTTGACATGTGTGGGCTAATAGCATGTGCATTAGCAATTAATACAGCTGGGCTATTAATTAATCTTTTACTAAATCTAACAGAAATAATATTTTCTTGTAATATGTGTTGAATTTTATTTAAAAATTTTTGTTTTTCTGGTGTAATTTTAATCTTATCACTAATTTTGTTAAATAATTTTTCAGAATCTGGATCAACTTTATTAATAGACTGGAATTTTTTATTTTTAAAGGTTGTTAAATAGTGCATCATCCAATCATCAATACGTTCCGATAATAATAAAACATCAATTTTATTATTCCGAAATATTTCTAGATAAGGGCTAGTATTTGCTGCTTCATAATTTTCTGCAGTAATAAAGTATATTTTTTCTTGTTGCTTATTCATATTGTTAATATATTCGTTTAAAGATAATGTTTGTTCTGGGGAGTTATGATTTATCGATGTGAATCTTAATAATCCGGCAATTGTTTCTTGATTTTGTATATCTTCTGCAACACCTTCTTTTAGCATTGATCCAAATTCTTTCCATAAAACTTTGTATTTTTCTGGTTCTTCGGTGGATATTTTTTTGATTAGTGTTAATATTCTTTTTGTAAGTGATTTTTTTAAAATATTAGTATTTTTATCATCCTGTAAAATTTCTCTAGAGACATTTAATGGAAGATGATTTGTATCTAAAATTCCTTTAATAAATCGTAGATAGTTAGGTAAAAATTGATTAGCATCATCCATAATATAAATTTTTTTGACATATAATTTTAATCCATTGTTTTTATTCTCTTGATCTAGTATACTCCATGTTGATTTATTTGGAATATATAACAAACATGTATATTCATGTGTGCCTTCAACTGTACTATGAATCCAGGTTA
This sequence comes from Buchnera aphidicola (Takecallis taiwana), assembly GCF_039355125.1. Taxonomy (NCBI): domain Bacteria; kingdom Pseudomonadati; phylum Pseudomonadota; class Gammaproteobacteria; order Enterobacterales; family Erwiniaceae; genus Buchnera; species Buchnera aphidicola. The sequence goes on along the minus strand of NZ_CP134979.1, from coordinate 355,006 downwards.
GTGGTTTATTTTTGTCTTGTGTAATACTGTAATAAAATTCTTCATATTCTTTATTATGGATTTCTGATTTATTACGCATCCATAATGCTTGTCCTTGATTAATTTGTTTCCATGATAACGTTTTATTTTTGTCATCATACTGTTGTATTTCTATTGGAATAGAAATATGATTTGAATATTTTTGAATAATATTTTTTATCTTCCAATCTTCTAAAAATTCTATTTCTGTATCTTTTAAATATAACTCGATATCTGTACCATGTTCTTTTTTTGTTATTGTTTCAATAATATATTCTCCTTGACCTTCGGATGTCCATTTAATACCATAATCTTCGTTTTTTAAATCCATATGTTTCGTTATAACAATTACTTTTTTAGAAACAATAAATGACGAATAAAAACCAACTCCAAAATTACCAATGAATTGATAATCTTGATGATTGATATTTTTTATATTCTGTATAAATTTTTTTGTTCCAGAATTTGCAATCATACCTAAATTTTGTATAATTTCATCTTTTGTCATTCCGATACCGTTATCTGATATTATTATCTTGTTTTCTTTTTTATCTATTTTTATTCTAATACACATGTTATAAGGTAATTGATCATTTATGTTTTTTGATAACATAGTAAATCTCATTTTATCAATTGCATCTGAAGCGTTAGAAATTAATTCTCTAATAAATATTTCTTTATTAGAATAAAGAGAATGTATCATTAAATGTAATAATTGTTTTGTTTCGGATTTAAATTTATATTTTTCTGTTGTATTTATGGTCATATTTACTATTTCCTAAAAATTTTTTATTATTATTTTTTATTAAGTATTTTTTATTATATCATGAAATTTATATCGTTAGGGATTGGTATACCAGGAGTGATACTGGACATTTTGTTTTTCTTTTCTTCATTGATCTTTTGATTAGCATCGTTAAATGCCGCTGTTATTAAATCTTCGAGTATATTTTTTTCGGATGGGTTTAATAAACTAAAATCAATATCTATTTTGATACAATGATGTTGACCATTCATTATAACCTTAACCAATCCTGCTCCAGATTCTCCTTGAACTTGTATAGTATGCATATCATGTTTTATTTTTTGCATTTTCTCTTGTATTTTCTGTGCTTTTTTCATGAAGTCACCAATATTATTATTGTCAAACATAATTATTTATCCTTATATTAATTACATAGAGTTCTAATATAAATATTTATGTATAATATAATGATTCTACTATATTTTAATATTTTAAAAAATCAATTTATTAGTTACAGCATGTAATACATTTAATAATGTTATTTCGATTCCTATTTTTATGTTAGGAAAGAGAGGTAATTGTTTTCTGCCATATAAAATAAGTTTGTAATAACTTTGTAATTCTGTATAAGTAATTAATTTAGAGAGTTGCAATATTTTATTTTGATATTTGGAACATTCCTGCATCTTATTATATTGTGGTATTTTTTTTAAAATAGCAATATCATGCAATATTTTTAATATTGTGATAAATATTTGTTCTAATTCTATATTTGTATCATAAATATAATTTAATAAATGTATTAACTGTACAGCATTTTTTTCTAGAAGAGAAAAAATAATTTTTATTATATGGTATTTATCTAATATACCTAACATTTGTATTGTTAGTTTTTTTGTAATATTATTTTTGCTTAATAATATCATTTGTTCAGTTAAATTTAATGCATCTCTTATACTTCCATTTGCATATTCAGAAATGATTTTTAAAGCAGGTATTTCAAAATTAATTTTTTCTAATGTTAAAATATTTATTAGGTGTTTTTGAATATCTGTATAATGTATTAACTGTAAATTAAAAAAAATACATCTGGATATAATGGTATCTGGTAATTTATTAATCTCTGTAGTAATTAAAATAAATTTTACATACTTTGGTGGTTCTTCTAAAATTTTTAATAATGCATTAAAACTATATTTAGATAACATATGTACTTCATCAATAAGGTAAATTTTATATTTACCTTGAATTGGCATGTACTGTGTAGTTTCTAAGATCTCTTTAATGTCTTCAACTTTAGTTTTCGAAGCAGCATCTATTTCTAATATATCAGGAAAACACTGATTTTTAATATTTTGACAATTTATGCAAATATGACAGGCGCGTTCTTCTTTTCTATGATGACAATTTAATACTTGGGATAATAATCTAGCAATTGTAGTTTTACCTACACCTCTAGTACCACAAAAGATCCAAGCTTGATGAATTTTATTTAATATAAAACTGTTTTTTATTGTTTGTATAATATAATTTTGACCAACGACTTCAGAAAAATTTTTTGGTCTCCATTTTCTTGCTAAAATTTTATAATTCATGAGTTTGTATTATATAATTTATGTTAGATGTATATATTTTATAAAATATAATTGTTGATTATATATTAGAAAATATATAAATTAACATTTGTGTTTTTTATATTTTTTATGTATGATAATAATGTTATACTAAATAACATTGCAGTTTAATTAGGTTTGTTAGCTCTAATACTATTAGAATTTAAATAACTAGTCAGGTCTGGAAGGAAGCAGCTAAATTAAATGAAAATAGGTATTATAGAGCTAACAAATGTAGTATAACTTTAATATGTATGGTACATTTTATAATATATTGCCTTTTTATGAATCAGTTGTGTATGATTACCAACTTCAGATATTTTTCCATTTTTTAAAACAATGATATTATCTGCTTTCATGATTGTTGATAATCTATGTGCAATGATAATTAATGTTGATTTTTTTTGAATTGAAATTAATGTTTTTTGAATAATTTGTTCTGTTTCAGAATCAATATTTGCTGTGACCTCATCTAATATTAAAATTTTTGGTTTTAATAATAAAATACGTGCTATAGATAATAATTGTTTTTGTCCAATGGATAAATTATCACCTCTTTCCCGTAAAATAAAATTTAATTTTTTTGGTAAAGATTGTATAAAAGAATATAGGTGGACTATTTTTAAAATATTCCATATTTTTTTTTCACACATTACTTTTCCCAAAGTAATATTTGTTTTAATGGTACCTGTAAAAATTGTTGGTTCTTGTTGAACCATATATATTCCATTTCGTAAGACTTGATAATGTAATGAAGATAATAATCTTTTATCGATATAAATAGCACCTTTTGTGACAGGATAATATCCCATTAATAAATTTATTAATGTACTTTTTCCACTTCCTGTTTTACCAACAATAGCGGTAAAACTTTTGTATTTGATATATAAATTAATATCATTTAGTATGGTAGGTGTATTTTTTTTGTATTGAAAACTTACATTCGACATGATAATTTCGCCTGTTTTTAACATATTCATGTCATTACCATATCTTTGTGTTTTTGTATCAAGAATTTTAAATATTCGTTCGCCAGCAACTATTGCTTGTTGTAAGATAGTTTGTTGTGTAGCAATGGTAATTAATGGTTCATTTAATCGATTTAAATAATTAATAAATGCATATAATGTACCAATAGATAATATACCATTTGTAGATAATGAGCATAGTATCATTAATTCACATAATATGATTGTAAAAAGAAAACTAATTAATGGTCTTAATAAAATACTATCTAATTTTAGAGCTTGAATTTTAGTCTGATAATGTCTTTTACTTGTATTTGTAATGATTTTTTTAAAACGGTTTTCTTGAGAAAATTGTTGGATAGTTAAGATACCATTGATAATTTCGTTAAATTCATGGTTAATTTGTGCTAAATATATTCGCATTTTCCTTAAAATTGGGGTACTATAATATTGATACACTAATATTAGTGCAATAATTACTGGCAATAATGTAGTAACAATAATTGCCATTCTCCAATTCAAAAAAAACATCGCACATAATATAATGAGTATTAAGATGCTATTTTTAAAAATGGTAGTTAATACTGTATCATATAATTCTTTAATTATTTCTGTATCATTTGTAATTATAGAAATAATTTTACCAATTGGTTTCATATTAAAAAACTGTAAAGGCTGAGCAAGTGTAGTTGTGATTACTTCTATCCGTAATTTTTGAACTATCTGAATAGCAATTTTATTAAACAATAACACTTGTAAATAGTTTAATATGATAGATATAGTTTGCGTTATTAAATAAAAAACAAAAATTTCTATAATGATATTCTTATTGAAAATATGGTTTGTCAGTATATGGTTAATGAAATAACTTATTAAAATAGGACCTAATATCTCTGCAGAAGATGCAATTAATAATAATAAACATGCTATGCTAATTTTTCTTTTAAATTGTATGCTATATTTTAGAAGACGTTTTAATGTTGGCCAACCTTGTATGAAATTAGCCATATATTTCCTTATTATTCATATTTATAATTATATGATTTTATTTTTTTGTTTTCGCAGTATTGTACTATACCAGTTTTTATATTTTATTAATTGATTATGAGTACCGTTGTGTGTTAGCATTCCATTTTCTATAATGAAAATGTGATTTGTTTGTTTCAGTATTTGTAATTCATGTGTAGCAATAATAATTGTATGATTATTATTTTTCCAGGATATGATATTGTTAAAAATTTTTTGTTGTGTTAATCGATCTACTGCAGATAAAGCATGATCTAATATTAAAATCTCTGCATTTGGTAATAATGCTCGTGCAATTGCAAGTCTTTGTTTTTGACCTCCGGATAACATAATTCCCCGTTCACCAATTTGTGTGTTATATCCATGAGGAAAATTTATAATGTCTTGATGAATTTTTGCTAATTTTGCAACATACTCAATATCGGTTTGTTGAGCATATATATTACTAAAAGCAATATTGTTTCGAATGGTATCTGAGAACAAAAATATATTTTGATTCACGCAGGATAATTTATTTCTCCAATGTAATATATTATAATTTTGTATTGGTATATTATTATAATAAATATTACCTTGTACAGGGTGAAAATATCTCTGTATTAAATGTAATAGTGTACTTTTTCCACTTCCTGTAGGTCCACAAATACCTATTATGTTATTGAATTTAATTTTTATAACAATATTATGTAAGGTTGATTTTTCAGTGTTTGGATATTGAAAGTTAGATATTTTAATTTTTATATTTTTTTTATTTTCTAAAATATTCACTGTATTAGATTGGATAAGACAATTGTTATTTATGATATTTTGAATTCGATTCCAGGCAGCATTACCTCTTTCAACAATATTAAACATCCATGCTAATGCTAACATAGGCCAAGTCATTAAATTTAAATACATAATAAAACTAGTTAGTTGTCCTATAGTAATGATATTATTCCAAATAAAATAACCCCCAGTGTACATTGTAATTATATTAGAACACGTAATAGAATAATAAATAGTTGGATCAAATTTTGCATCAATTTGAGATACTATAATATTTTTGATATTTATATCATCAGTAATTTTTTTAAACTTTTTGATTTCATATTTTTCTAACCCAAAACTTTTAATCATGTAAATATTTGTTAAACTTTCTTGTGTTTGATTATTTAGATTGGAAAATGTTATTTGTGCTTTTTTAAAAGCATAATATAGTTTTTGTCCATATTTTTTAATAATAATGGTCATAACCGGCATTGGTATGAATGCAATTATTGTTAATTTCCAATTAATATATACAGTCATGATAATTAATACGGATATACTAATTATCATAGAATCTATTAATGTTAATACACCTTCACCAGCTGCAAATACTACTTTATCAACATCATTAGTAGCACGAGCCATTAAATCTCCAGTACGATATGTACAATAAAATTTTACATTTTTTTTGTTTAAAGCATGGTATAATTGTATTCTTATCATAACTGCTAATTTATATGCAGCGCTGAATAATAATATTCTCCAAATATATCTTAATATGTATATTAATATAGAAATGAATAATATTAATCCAGTCCAATAAAATAGCTTGTTGTCATAACGTTTTTTTACTATAATTTGATCTACTAATATACCAATTATTTTAGGTGGTATAAGTTGTAATATTGCAATTATAGTAAGTATAATTATTGATCCTAAATATCGCTTCCATTCTTGCAAAAAGTACCATTTTATTTCTTTAAATAATTGCACAAAAAATCCTATTTATTTTCAAATATTCTGTACGTTATAAATTTAGTTTATATTACTTAGTATAATAAAATTGGTATAGAATATGATTGTTTTTTATTAGATACAAGTTATCTACGTGTAGGATATCAAATATACATACAGGCTGGATTAAAGTAAGATTTCCAGCCAAATTATATATTAATACTGTATTTATATAACATCAGTTTTATTACTGAACGCAAGTATTAAAACTTCTTGAATAGTTTTTACTGTATGTATTGTTAAAGTAGATAAAATATTTTCTGGTATATCTATTAAGTTATGTTTATTTTGATATGGAATAATAATATTTGTTATTTTTCCTCGATGTGCTGCTAATATTTTTTCTTTTAATCCTCCGATAATTAAAACATTTCCATTTAATGTGATTTCTCCAGTCATAGCAATATCTGTTCGTACAGGATTTTTTGTTAATGTGGATATTATAGCAGTACAGATTGCAATACCTGCGCTAGGACCATCTTTAGGTGTTGCTCCTTCCGGAATATGTACGTGTATATCACGCTTTTCATAAAAGTCTATTGTAATATTTAAAGTTTTTGATTGTGATCGTACAACAGTTAATGCTGTTTGTATAGATTCTTGCATAACTTTGCCTAATGAGCCTGTATATATCAACTTACCTTTTCCGGGTATGCAAGCTGCTTCAATTGTTAATAATTCTCCTCCTACTTCTGTCCAAGCTAAACCGCGAACTTGTCCAATTTGATTATCTTTATGTTTTTTACCATAGTGGAATTTTTTTATTCCTAAATATTGTTTTAAATTCTTTGTATGAATATTAATATTTTTTACTGATGTATCTGTAACTAATATTTTTACTACTTTTCTACATATTTTAGCAAGAGCTTTTTCTAAACCTCGTACACCTGCTTCTCGAGTATAATATGCAATAATGTTTTTAATTGCGTTATCTGAAATTTCAATTTCATTTTTTTGTAAGGCATTTCTATAAATTTGTTTTGGTTTTAAGTAATTTTTTGCAATATTAAATTTTTCATCTTCGGTATAACTTGATACATAAATGATTTCCATTCTGTCTAATAAAGGAGCTGGAATATTTGTGGAGTTTGCAGTAGCAATAAACATAACATTTGATAAATCATAATCTAATTCTAAATAATGATCATTAAAATTTGTATTTTGTTCAGGATCTAACACTTCTAGTAAAGCTGATATAGGGTCAACTCGTATATCATGTGATATCTTATCAATTTCATCTAATAAAAAAAGTGGATTTTTTACCTTAGATTTGACAATATTTTGTATAATTTTACCCGGAAGTGAACCAATATATGTTCTTCGATGTCCTCTAATTTCTGCTTCATCACGTATACCACCCAATGCCATTCTAATATATTTTCTACCTGTAGCTTGAGCAATAGATTTACCTAATGAAGTTTTTCCTACACCAGGCGGACCAACTAAACACAAAATTGGACCTTTAAGTTTATTAGTTCTAGATTGTACAGCTAGATATTCTAAGATTCGTTCTTTGACTTTTTTTAAACCGTAATGATCATTATCTAAAATATTTTTAGCTTGATGTAGATTTTTTTTAATTTTACTTTTCGTAGACCACGGAACCTGTATAATCCAATCAATATAACTTCTTATTACTGATGCTTCTGCTGATATTGGAGACATCATTTTTAATCTTTTTACTTCTAATAAGACTTTATTTTTTACTATTTGTGGTAATTTTAATGTTTGAATTTTATTTTTTAATATATCACATTCGTTAGTAATCCCTTCTATTTCACCTAATTCTTTTTGAATAGCTTTTATTTGCTCGTTTAGGTAATATTCTTTTTGATTTTTTTCTATGTTATGTTGTATTCGGTTTCTGATTTTTTTTTCTATTTTAAATAATTCAATTTCTGATTTCATAGTTAGAATTAAATATTCTAACCTGTTATTAACATTTAGCATTTCTAAAATTTTTTGTTGATCATGTAATTTTAATGTGATTTGTGAAGATAAAATATTTGATAATCGTGATGCTTGATGTATATCATGTAAAGAATGTAGTATTTCAATCGGGATATTTTTATTAAATTTTATGTATTGTTCAAATTTTTCTACTGCAATTTTCATCAATATTGTTATTTCTTTCTTATTAGTTTCATACGAATGAAGTTTTTCAATTTCCGCAGTTAAAAAATCATTGTTTTCATATAATTTATGTACTTGCCCGCGTTTTAGACCTTTGACTAAAATTTTTATAGTACCATCAGGTAATGTAGACATTTGTAACACTGTTGCTATTGTACCAATAGAAAATAATTCATGTAGACTTGGATTATCTGTTTTAGATGTTTTTTGTGCAACTAACATTACTTGTTTGTCATTTTTTACAGCTGTTTGAATACATTTTATAGATTTTTTACGTCCAACAAATAATGGGATTATTATATCTGGGTATATTACTATATCTCTTAATGGTAATATTGGAATAACAATGTTTTTAGAACATTCAGAGTTCATATTATTCTCTTAATTGTTTTGTAATTATTTTTGAATGTATATATTGATTGAAATATTTATATAAATATTTTTTACAATTATCGATAATTTTATGTAATAATAAAGAATTTTTTATTGTATTATGGTGTACATATTGTATATATAGTAATTTTTTACTATTCTGGATCATATATAATGATTGGTTTAATTTTATTTTGAACGACTAGTTTATTAATTATTACTTTGTGAACATTATTTTTTGAAGGTAAATCATACATGATATCCAATAAAATATGTTCTATAATTGCACGTAAACCTCTTGCGCCAATATGCTTTTTTAATGCATGTTGAGCAATTTCTTGAATTGCATCTTTTTCAAAATGTAATACAATATTTTCTAGAGAAAATAATTGTTGATATTGTTTAATTAACGCGTTTTTTGGTTGAGATAAAATATCTATTAACATATCTTGATTAATGTCATTCAAAATAACAATAATTGGTAAACGTCCTATAAATTCTGGAATTAAACCAAACTTTATTAAATTTTTTGTTGAAACATATTTAAAGTTTTTTTTATTTAATGTCTGTTTTTTTTTTAGGTTAATTGGCATATTAAAACCAATACTAGGTTGTTTTTGGTTTTTTTTAGAAATTATTGTTTTTAGTCCATCAAATGTTCCAGCACAGATGAATAATATTTTCGATGTGTCAATTTGTATACACGGTTGATGCGGGTGTTTTCTACCGCCTTGTGGGGGTACAGAAGCTATTGTACCTTCTATAATTTTTAGTAGCGCTTGTTGTACACCTTCTCCTGATACATCTCTTGTAATTGATACATTGTCTGATTTTTTTGCAATTTTATCAATTTCATCAATATATATAATTCCTGTTTCAGCTTTAGAAACGTCATATTGACAATTTTGCAACAATTTTTGTAAAATATTTTCAACATCATCACCTACATACCCTGCTTCAGTTAATGAAGTTGCATCAGCAATAATAAATGGAATATTTAATATTTTAGCTAATGTTTCGGCTAATAATGTTTTTCCACATCCGGTAGGTCCAATCAATAATACATTACTTTTCTTGATATCAATGTTTTTCGAACTAGATGGATTATTTAAATGCAATATGCGTTTATAGTGATTATAGACTGCTACTGATAATATTTTTTTCGCATTATTTTGTCCAATAATATATTGATCTAATTGTTTTTTTATTTTTCTTGGTGTAAATATTAATATTGATTTATTATGATCATGCATATTTAGTACTTTCCCTAATAAAGTTTTAGTTTAATATTATTAAATCATGATGTATTTTGATATCATTTTTCTAATTATTATTATATCATCTTCATAATATAAATTATTGAATGTGTGTATTTATTTTGTTATATAGATATTTTATTTTTTCTAGATTGTAGTATTGTATCAATTAATCCGTATTTTATTGATTCTTGCGCGTTAAAAAAATGATCTCGTTCAGTATCTTGTTCAATTTTTTTGATATTTTGACCAGTATGTTCTGAAAGAATTTGATTCATCATCATTTTTGTTTTTATAATTTCTTGTGTATGTATCATGATATCTGATGCTTGTCCTTGATAACCACCGATTGGTTGGTGAATCATAATTTTTGAGTTTTTTAAACAAAATCTTTTCCCTCTTGTCCCAGAACATAATAATATTGCTGCCATTGAACATGCTTGTCCAATACAAATTGTATTAATATCCGGTTGTACAAATTGCATAGTATCATAAATAGACATACCAGCTGTAACTATACCTCCAGGTGAATTGATATATAAAAAAATATCTTTTTTAGGATTTTCGGATTCTAAAAATAGTATTTGTGCAATGATTATATTTGCCATATAATCTTCAATTTTACCAGTAATAAATATGATCCTTTCTTTTAAAAGTCTGGAATAGATATCATAAGATCGTTCACCTGTATTATTTTTTTCTACTACTACAGGTATTAAATTGTTATTTATATTATTATTGTTACTATATTTGTACATATTTCAGACCTTATTTTAAAGAATTATTGTAGAATATTATATATTTATTTTTTGGAGTATTGTTTTTAAATTAGTGGTGTCATATGTAATATTGAAGAATTGTAATAAATATTGGATAATTTTTTTTTCTAGTAAAATATTATGTATATAATTTTTAACTTGTATGTTTGTTTGTTGTGATTTCAAAATTTTCATGAATGTATAATTATTTTTGTTTTCATGCTTTAAATATTGTTTAATTTCTTGTGATGTTACATGAATGTTATTTTGGTATATAATGGATTTTAAAATTAAATCAATTTTAATTTTATTGGATATTTTATTTTTAATTTTTTTATAGTATTTTTTTTGTAAAATATTCCCTGTTTCTTTAAAGTATATTTCGTGTATTTTGTTATTTTCGTTTTGTATTTCTGTATTAATTAGTGTATTTGGTATTTGAATTATATCACTTTGTTTAATATGTTGAATGACTTGACTTTTTAAATATTTATATTCTAAATTTATAATATCTTTTTTTAATTGACATTTTATGATATTCATTACATCTTCATAATCTTTTGCTTGCAGTGTTGTTTGTAAATATTTGACAAATTGATCATATGAGTATTTTTTTTTTGATCTTATTACATTATCAATATCAATTTGTATTATTACTGTTTTACCTTTATAATTTTGATCTGGATGTTGTTGTGGAATATTTATTTTGACTAAAATGGTATCAGTTATTTTTTTTTGTAATATCTGTTTTTCTATTTGAGGTATAATTTGTTTTTTATTGACTAAAAATGTAAATTTTTGCTCTGTAGATATTGATGTATCATTTTTAATACGGTAATATATAGTAACTTTATCATTTTTTTTAATGTTTTTTGTATTTTTTTCCCAATTAATATGTTGCTTGCACATTTCATTAATGTAATATATGAGATCTGAATGTGTAATAACGATTGATGTTTTTTTAATATTTTTATTTTTAAATTGATGTAAATTTATTTCTGGTAAACATTGAAAATACATGGTATAAGTAAAATTAGAGTGTTTTTTATATTGATGAATAGTAATTTTGGGTTCATTAATAATTTGTATTTTTTTGATTTTTATAATTTTGTGAAGATTTTTATAAATAATTTTTTGAATTGTATTTTTCTTAATTTGTTCCTTATATTGTTTTTTGATAATTTCTATAGGTATATGGTTTTTTCTAAAACCATTAATGTTTGTTTTTTTACGTATATTGATTATTTCTTTTTTTTGTATGTTTATAATTTGTTCAAATGGTACAGTTACATCTAATTTTTTTTCAAAATCTTTTATAGTCGTTAAAACAAATTTCATTATATGTCCTGATTTATAGTATGATATTTATAATATATATTAATTAATAATTAATATTCGTATCTTGATTAATGTAATAAAATTAACTATATATATTTAAATGTATGGATAATATATATTAATTGGTAATATATTGATCTTTATTGTGTTATCAACTTTAATATGTATGTTAAAATTGGTGACAATTAGTATTTTTAATATTTTTTATATAGTATTTTTTCCATTCATTTATAGTATATGTATGTATAGAAAGTGCATGAATTGTAGTATGCATTTCTTTAGATAATAAATTATATACATCCTGATGTCTATTCAAAATATTTTGTTTAATAAATACATCACTAATAATAACTATTGTTAAGTGTTTTTTTTGATTTTGATTTTTATGTTGTCTAGTATTATCATATATTTTAACAATTTTTGCATTAAAATATTTTTTTATTTTTTGTAGCATAAACTTCGTACCTGTATTATTTATATGCAGTAAATTTTATTGTATGAAATAATATATATTTTATATATTGGTAATTTTAAATATTTTTTTTAAATATATTATAAGTATAATAGATAAAATTATTATTTTTTTAATAATATAATATTGTTAATACCGGAATAAATTACATGAATAAAAGAAATATTGCAAAAAAGCTTATGTTCATATTGGGAATGTTTTTATTCCTTGGTTTTCATCGTACTATTGTACATCCGGCAGGTGTTACATCAATTCAACAATATAAATTAATGTGTATAGTTTGTGTTGCGATGTTAACTTTAGTAATACCGGTAATTTTTATGACGTTATTTTTTGTATATAAGTATCGTCATTGTAAAATGAGTATTTATACTCCAACTTGGTCGCATTCTACTAAAGTAGAATTAATGGTATGGTTTGTACCTGTTATGATCGTTTTTTTTCTTGGTTTTTTAGCTTGGAGTACATCACATGGATTAGATCCAAAAAAAAGAATTATTGCAGTTAATCGACCAATTACGATTAATGTGGTAGCTTTAGATTGGAATTGGTTATTTATATATCCTAAAGAAAATATTGCTACCATGAATGAGCTTGTAATCCCTAATAATACTCCAATTCATTTCAATATTACTTCGAATTCAGTAATGAGCGCTTTTTTTATACCAAAATTAGGTAGTCAAATTTATGCTATGCCTAGAATGTATGGTATGTTAAATTTAATGGCAAAATTTCCAGGCAGGTATCATGGTTTTTCATCAAATTATAATGGTCCTGGTTTTTCAAAAATGAAATTTAATACTATCGTTGTACCAAATCATTATATGTTTAATAAGTGGGTAAAGCGAGTACAACATATTTCTTATAAGTTAAATACTATTAATAAATTTCGGATAATATCACGGCCTACTTTATTACATCCAATTAAGTATTTTTCTTGTGTATATCCTAATTTGTTTAATATAATTATTCGTAGAGTATTATCGTAATTTTTATTAAATAATTTTTTTACATAATATTTATTATTTTATTAAAGGAAATATCATGTTCGGTAAATTAACAATACATAGTATTCCGTATAATGAACCTATTATTATGGTAACGTGTATAATAATTTTTTTTATAACTTTAATAGTATTATTTACAATTACATATTGTAAAAAGTGGAAATACTTATGGCGTGAATGGATTACTTCTGTTGATCATAAACGAATATCAGTTATGTACTTTATTTTAGCGATTGTTATGTTATTTAGAGGTTTAATTGATGCGCTTATGATGCGTTTACAACAATTTTATGCCTCCATGGGTCGTGTCGGTTTTTTGCCGCCTCATCATTATGATCAAATTTTTACGGTGCATGGCGTAATTATGATTTTTTTTGTAGCTATGCCTTTAATTATTGGACTAATGAATTTAGTTGTACCATTACAAATCGGGGCTCGTGATGTAGCATTTCCATTTTTAAATAATTTCAGTTTTTGGTTAACTGTGAGTGGAGCATTGCTTGTAAATGCATCTTTAATACTTGGAGAATTTGCTCAAACCGGTTGGTTGGCATATCCACCTCTTTCGGAAATACAGTATAGTCCAGGAGTAGGTGTTGATTATTGGATTTGGAGTTTGCAAATTTCTGGTATTGGAACGACATTAAGTGGAATTAATTTTATTGTAACAATTCTGAAAATGCGTGCACCTGGTATGAATCTTTTTAAAATGCCAGTATTTGTTTGGACGGCATTATGTTCAAATATTTTAATTATTGCCGCTTTCCCTGTTTTGACTATGACATTAATATTATTGAGTTTAGATCGTTACTGTGGATTTCATTTTTTTTCTAATACTTGTGGCGGAAACGCTATGATGTATGTGAATTTAATTTGGATTTGGGGTCATCCTGAGGTGTATATTCTTATATTACCTGCTTTTGGCGTATTTTCTGAGGTTGTTGCTACTTTTTCTCAAAAAGTGTTATTTGGTTATGTATCACTAGTTTGGGCAACAATATCAATTACAGTATTATCTTTTGTAGTATGGTTACATCATTTTTTTACTATGGGTTCCGGTGCTAATGTTAATGCGTTTTTTGGAATTACTACGATGATTATTGCAATTCCAACTGGAGTTAAAATTTTTAACTGGTTATTTACTATGTATCAAGGTAGAATTCATATGCATTCTGCTATGCTGTGGACGATTGGGTTTTTAATAACTTTTACTCTTGGTGGAATGGCAGGTGTTATTTTATCTATTCCGGCCATTGATTTTATTTTACATAATAGTGTATTTTTAGTAGCACATTTTCATACTGTAATTATTGGTGGTGTTGTTTTTGGTTGTTTTGCAGGTATTACATATTGGTTTCCGAAATTGTTTGGTTTTAAATTAAATGAAACATGGGGTAAATGGTCGTTTTGTTTTTGGTTGACTGGATTTTTTATTGCGTTTATGCCTTTATATTATTTAGGACTGATGGGTATGACTCGTAGACTTAGTCAAGATATTGATCATACATTTCATTTTATGTTATCAATATCAATTGGTGGTGTTGGATTAATTCTAATTGGTATATTATGTCAAGTTATACAATTATATAGTTCTATTAAATATAGAAAATTATATCGTGATTTTAGCGGTGATCCATGGAATGGACGAACATTAGAATGGAGCACTTCATCTCCTCCGCCAATTTATAATTTTGCTCATATTCCGAATGTATGTAGTATAGATGATTTTTGGTATAAAAAACAAAATAATTTATTAAAAATAAATACTGCGTATAAAAGTATTCATATGCCTATTAATACTGCTTTAGGATTTATATTAGGTATGCTTGCGTTTTTTATTGGTTTTGCTATGGTTTGGCACATTTGGTGGATGTGTTTATTGTCGTTTATAGTTGGGTTGATAGTATTTTTAATATATACTTTTTATGATAATGATTATAATATTACAGCTTTAGAAATTCAAAACATAGAAAATCGAGATAATATTTTATTAAAAAAAGGGAAATAGATGAATAAAGATATTATTCAAGATAATACACATGATATTACGCATGATTTATATAATTTAAATAATAGTACATTTGGATTTTGGCTATATTTAATGAGTGATGGTATATTATTTGCAACCATGTTTGCAGTATATTGTGTGATGTCTATTAATGTTGTATCATATAAAAATATTTTTAATTTAAGTATTGTTTTTTTAGAAACATTATTATTATTATTAAGTTCAATTTCTTGTGGTATATTAGTTCTTAGTGTGAAGTATAAAAAACTGATTTTAGTATATGTATCTTTATTTGTAACATTTTTATGCGGTGTTTGTTTTGTAACTTTAGAAGTGTATGAATTTTTAAATTTAATTCAAGTAGGGTATTTACCTCAGAGAAATGGATTTTTATCTGCTTTTTTTAGTTTAATTAGTTTACATGGTATACATGTTATTTTTGGATTATGTTGGATGTTAGGTTTGTCATTTCATATACATAAATTATATTTTAATAATATATTTTATATTCGTATTGTATGTTTTAGTTTATTTTGGCATTTTTTAGATATTATTTGGATTTGTATTTTTACTATTATATATTTAATGGGAAATATATTATGAATAATGTTGTTACATATAAAAATAGATTTAAACAAGAAATAAAAGTTTATTTTTTAGGATTTATATACTCGTTAATACTCACTATAATACCTTTTTTTTTAGTATTGAAACGTTTTTTTAATCCAAATATTACATTATTAATAGTTATTTGTTGTGCATTTATACAGTTTTTCGTACATTTGAAATATTTTTTACATTTAACTTTTAATTCAGAAAATTATTGGAATATTATATTTTTAATATTTACAATGGTAATTATTAGTATTATTATCTTAGGATCAATATGGATTATGTATAATTTAAAACAGCATTTTATATATCATCAATATAATAATTTATAATGAATACTTTTATTCAATTAATGAAACCTAGAATTATTATTGTGAATCTTATTGCGGTATTAGGTGGTTTTTTTTTTGCTGCATCTCACACGATAAATGTTATGTTATTATTTTTTGTTTTATCAGGAACAGCGTGTATGATTGCTTCTTCTTGTATATTTAATAATGTTATTGATATTGATATTGATAAAAAAATGTTTCGAACAAAAACACGTATTTTAATAACATCAAAAAAGTATATTATATATGCGAAAATTATAGGATTATTATTATTTTTTTTTAGTATATTAATTTTTTTAATTCAAGTTAATTTATTGTCATGTTTATTAGCTGTGATAGGTTTTTTTTTTTATGTTGTGGTATATAGTTTATATATGAAGCGTATTTCCATTTATGATATTTTGATTGGTAGTATTTCTGGTGCTATACCACCATTAATTGGATATTGTGCAGTGATTAATGCAATAGATTTAAAAGCAATATTATTATTTATCATATGTATTGTTTGGCAAATTCCACATTCTTATGCGATTTTAATATTATACAGTCAAGACTATAATATTGCAAAAATACCTACCATTGTGAATCAAAAAGGTAAATTATGTACTGTAAAAAATATTATGTTATATATTATTGCATTTATAATATTAGTTACATTATTTTATATCTGTAATTACATTTGTTTAATATTTTTTATATTTTTGTTATTCTTGAGTATGATTTGGTTGTTAATATCATATATGTATTATGTGTTATATGATCGTGTGAATTTTTCAAGATTATTATTTTATTGGTCTATTATTATTATCTTAGTTTTTCATGGCGTGTTAATAATAAACTTTATTTGTTTATAAACATATATTTGATCTTGGTAATCCAGCAATTATATTTGCTTGCTTATTAATACCTTTCGGAAATAACGATAATAAATATTTATTATTACATTTTTTTATATCAAATTTTTTTGTCATTAATTTTAATAACATTCGGTTTGGTGGAATAACATGAAATTTCTTATAACATAATCGAATAAAATAAATAATTTCCCAATGGGCATCTGTTAATATAATTGATTCTTTTTGTGCAATTTTCTGCGCAATTTTTGTATTCCATATTATGTTTATCATATTTTTCTATTTTTAGTTTTAATATTATTATATTAAATTATTTATTTTATTTAAATAGAAAAATGATATAGTATGTAGTTTAAAAAAAATAATGTATTAAATGATGTTAATATGAATAATGATAAATTAAATATACATGAAATACGTATTACAATCGGTGTATGTATTATTTTTATTTTAAGAATGTTTGGTATGTTTATGGTAACACCAGCAATGCATACAACGGGTATATTATTTCCTCATGCAAGTAAATTTTTAATTGGTGTTGCGATTGGTATTTATGGGTTAATGCAAGCTATTTTTCAGATACCGTTTGGGTACTTATCAAATAGAATTGGTTATAAATATACTATTTTAATTGGTTTGTTTGTATTTTGTATTGGTAGTATTATTTTATGGTACAGTCATTCAATATTTGGAATTATCCTTGGTAGAAGTTTACAAGGTATAGGTACAGTTTCATCTATTTTTATAGCATTACTTGCTAATGTAATTCGAGAACATAATTATATTAAGTCAATTTCATGTATTGGGATTAGTTTTGGTATATCTTTTTTATCTGCAATTATTCTTGGCCCAATAATAATTGGAGGTATTGGTTTATATGGTTTATTTAAAATAATTATATTATTATCTGTTATCTGTATATATGTTGCTGTACGATATATATTTCCATATTGTGATAAAATTTTTTCTCATAAAAAAAATAAAATTATTTTTTATCAAACGAATAGTTTTATACAAAAATATGATATTTTTGGTTATATTATTAGTATATTTTGTTTACATTTTTTATTAACTATAAATTTTATAATTTTTCCAAAAAATATGGAATTATTAGGTTATGTTTTAAAAACACATTTTGAAATTTACTTTATTATGATTATTTTTTCATTATTCATCACTATTCCATTAATAATAATTGCTGAAAAAAAAAAATATATACGTGTTTTAATGATTTCTGTTATTTTAATGCTGCTGATATCATGTTTTTTATTATTAATTTTTCCATTGAATTTTTTTATATTTTTTATTAGTATGTGTCTGTTCTTTATCGCTTTTATTATATCAGAAACTTTT
Source organism: Buchnera aphidicola (Takecallis taiwana) (assembly GCF_039355125.1). NCBI lineage: Bacteria > Pseudomonadati > Pseudomonadota > Gammaproteobacteria > Enterobacterales > Erwiniaceae > Buchnera > Buchnera aphidicola. The sequence continues at coordinate 336,377 of NZ_CP134979.1, read as the reverse complement.
TTGCCATCATTGTTAAGTAGAATATTACCTATAAAATATAAAAATATTATCATGAGTATATATTCAACGAGTCAATTTCTTGGTATAGCTTTAGGCGGTATAATCGGTGGATTAATATATCAATATTTTGGTATGATGATGTTATTTATATTAGGTGTTTTAGTTTCAATATTATGGTTAATAATTTTTATTTTTATTACTAAACCAAAATATACATATAGTACATCAGTATTTTTAAAAAAAAAATGTATTTATAAATTAGATATAACGCCATTTTTAAAAACTGATTGTGGTATTATATCAATTGAATATGTACGTTCAGATAATATTGTATTTATTAAGTTTGATAGCGAAAAAACAGATATAAATGATATTATAGATTTCTTAAAGTATAAAATATAAATAAGTATTATTAGCGATTAATTTGATTAGCTGCATTTTGAAGTACACCATTAACAAATTTATGACTATTTTCTGATCCAAATAATTTCGCTAATTCAATACTTTCATTAATTGATACTTTGTATGGAATATCTGTTCGATTATATAATTCATAGAAAGATAGCCTTAATATTGCTTTTTCTATTTGTCCAATTTCTTGTAATTTTCTACTTAAACATGATGTAATTTTAGTATCTATATTTTTATAATTGTTAATTACTGCTGTAATTATTTCAGAAAAATATTGTATATCCACTTTTTTAGTATTAATGTGTTTCAAGTATTGTTGTTTAACATCCATAATATCATTACGTGATATTTCCCAAGTGTAAAGTGCTTGTACTGCATATTTTCTTGCGCGTCTTCTGAGTGTTGGGTTCATATTGTATATCCATATTGTAAGATTATATTTAATATAATATATATATTGATAATCAATTGTAGTATTGTTAACATGTAAATTTTGGTTTTAATTTTATCCGTATATCCGGTCCAATATGTTTTATACTGGTAAAAATAAATTTATTTACTTGATTTAAGTGAATATTTTTTGTATCAAAATATAATGGTTTTGCTAAGTTTCCTAGCATTTTTGGAGCGATGTATAAAATTAATTCATCTATTAAATTTAACTTAATCATATTACTACATAAGCTTGTACCGCATTCTATCCATACTGTATTTATTTGTTGTTTACCAATAAATTGTAATAATTTTTTTAAATTAATATAATTTTTATATTTTGGTAATATTATTTGTTTAACATGATTTGGCCAGTATTTTTGGTCATGATATAATCTTATTAACCATACTTCACTACTATTTTCTTGAATAATTTGGTGAGTAGGTTGTATACGGTTTTTACTATCTAGAATAATTCTTTTTGGTTGTACATATTTTTTTTGGAATATTTTATTAATATTACATCTTGCGGTCAATTTTGGATTATCTTTTAAAATCGTACTACTAGTACTTAAAATTGCTGCACTTAACGCTCGTAATTGATGTGTATCTTTTCTTGCAGCTTTACTAGTAATCCATTTGCTATTTCCATTTGGCATAGCAATTTTACCATCCATAGAAATGGCCATTTTTAATTGTATCCATGGTAACCCTGTTTCCATGCGTTTTAAGAATCCTAAATTTATATTTTTAGATTCTTTACATAGAATTCCAACTGTGACTTTTATACCATTTTTTTTTAAGTACATGACACTTTTACCAGACATTTTTGGATTGGGATCTAACATAGCTATCACTACTCTTGTAATACCGGATTTAATAATTAAATGACAACATGGAGGAGTTTTTCCAAAATGATTACACGGTTCTAGTGAAATATATGCTGTTCCATTTTTTGATAATGGACCAGCCATATTAATAGCATTAACTTCTGCATGGTTTTCACCTGCTTTTTGATGCCATCCTATACCCACAATTTTTTTTTTTTGAATAATAATACAACCTACATTAGGATTAGGAGCAGTAGTATATTTTCCACGTTTTGCTAATTGAATTGTTTTTTTCATGTAATATACATCTTCAGAAAATTGTATTTTGTTTTTTAATGAAGAATTCATAGTATTATAGTTTATAAAAATATTATTATTGATCATAATATATTATATAATTTATACAATTGATTTTATAACTCTTGCAGTATTTTAATAATATTAATCATTTCTAATATTGTTAATGCTGCTTCAATACCTTTATTACCTAATTTTGTACCTGATCGATGTATAGCTTGCTCAATATTTTCAGTCATTAAAATACCCAATGCGATTGGTATATTATTCTTGATGCTAATATTCGATATTTGAGCGGTAATATCAGTTGCTAGTTTATCAAAATGTACTGTTTCGCCTTTTATAATTGTACCTAAAGCAATAATACCATTATATTTTAATGAACTAGAAACGATATTTGCAATAATAGGAATTTCATATGATCCGGGTACTTTTATAACAGTAATATTTTTTTTTTGTATTTTCCCAATTCTATGTAAGGTATCAATTGCACCTTGTAATAAATTTTGATTAATAAAATTATTAAATCGGGGTATTAAAATTGCTATTTTTGATTTTTTAGTTGTTACACCAGCATCAATACTTTTTACACTGTTTGTTTGTATGGGTTGTATATTTATATTCATTGTATTATTAATGTTATATATGATTATCAAAATTATAATATATAATATTTTTTATTTTTAAATATTGATTTTTATTTGATGATAGTATAAGATATAAATAATAGCGGGGTGGAGCAGCATGGTAGCTCGTCGGGCTCATAACCCGAAGGTCGCTGGTTCAAATCCAGCCTCCGCAACCAGTGTTTTAAATTTATTAATTTAAGTATATATTTTTTTAATAATGCATGAATACAAATATTTTTTAATTTAATAGTATACTTATTATTTTATGTGTATTGTCTTTTAAATATGTTACATATTATAATAATTATATAGCTATAGATAATCTTTAAAAATTCTTTTTTTTATTAATATTAATTTCTAATTTTTTACAGGGTAGAAGAATTTTATTTTCATCCAAAGCTTTTTTGAATTGAATCATTAAATCCCAATATACTGCATTTAAAATATTTGTATTACTCCAACAGCGTGCAATAAAATTCATAGAATATGGTTCTAGTTTGTTTAACCCAACAATGATATCTTTATTTTTCAATACTCGTGGTTCATTATACATAACATCTTTTAATATCTTAATTACTACATCAACATTTGCATTATTTGTAACATTAATGATAAATTCGTTTCTACGGCATGGTTCTCGGGAGTAATTGATGATATTATTGGATGTAATCTTGCCATTTGGAACAACGATTATTTTTCCATCTAATGTTTTTAATGTTGTATAGAAAACATGTATATTGAGTACAGTTCCAGAAATATTTTTACAAACAACATATTCTCCAACACGTAATGGACTAAAGATAATTAATAACACTCCTGCTGCAAAATTAGATAGTGAACCTTGTAATGCCAATCCAATTGCCATACCCGCAGCACCTAAAATCGCAATCACTGATGTTGTTTGAACACCCAATCTACTTAATGCAATGATTGTACTAATGGTAACAATACTATATCGTACAATAATAGTGAGAAAGTCAGATATTGTGGTATCAATTTTTCTATTATAGAATATTTTATTCAATGCTGTAGAAATAACTTTAGAAGTAAAAATACCGGTTAACATAATAATGACAGCTGATATAATGTGTACAATATATTTGAACAATGTTTTCTGATGCAATGTTATCCAGTTGCTGACATAATTAATATTATTAATTATATTACATTCGTGCATTTTTCACTCCTAAAGACTAATATTTGTATTTTTATAAAGTATGTTTTACCATAAATCATATGCATGTAGTGTATGAAAAATTTGTATTAATTTTTGAGATATTTGTTTTTGTGATTTTTTTGTCCATGTTCTTGGATCATAATATTTTTTATTAGGTTCATATCGATTGTTCGGATTACCTAATTGTGTTTGTAAATATACTTTATATTTTTTGTAATATTTTAAAATACCTTGCCAGGCTGCCCATTGTATATCAGTATCAATATTCATTTTAACTACACCATAATCAATTGATTTGTTAATATTAATAACAGATGATCCAGATCCTCCATGAAAAACGAAATAAATTGGGTTTTTTTGTAAATTATGTTTTTTATAAATATATTGTTGTGTATCATATAAAATTTCTGGTTTTAATTGTACATTACCTGGTTTATATACTCCATGTACATTTCCAAAAGATGCGGCAATAGTGAAATTAGAACTAATATTTATGAGTTTTTCATATGCATAATTTACATCTTCAGGTTTTGTATATAATAATTCAGGTTTTATATTTTGATTATTTATACCATCTTCTTCTCCCCCGGTACAACCAAGTTCTATTTCTAGAAACATATTATTATTTTTTATATTATTTAAAAAATGGCTACAGATTTCTATATTTTTTTTAATTGGTTCTTTTGATAAATCAAGCATATGTGAAGAAAACAGAGGATATCCTTTTTTTTGAACGTGTTTTGTGCTAATGTTAATTAAGTTTTCAACCCATGGTAAAATATCTATATGACAATGATCAGTATGTAAGATTACGGGAACATTATAGTATTTTGCAACACGATGTACATGTTTTGCTGCAGAAATTGCTCCTAATGTTGCTTTTTGAATATTAGAAACGCCAATCATTTGCCCCGCAATAAAAATAGAACCACCGTAAGAAAGTTGAATAATGACCGGTGCTTTGACGACGGATGCAGTTTCTAGTACTGTATTGATAGTATCTAAGTTTGTACAATTAATAGCTGGTATAGCAAATTTTTTTTCTTTTGCAAATCTAAATATGTTATGTATATCTTGTCCAAAAATTACTCCGGATGTAATATTATATATTTTGTTCATTTATTTGTTCCTAATATAATAATATATTTATATGCATGGTGAAATAATTTATTTATTCATATATTCTAACATTTGTATTGCAGGTAATTTTTTACCTTCGACAAATTCCAAAAATGCCCCACCTCCTGTTGAAATGTAAGATATCTTATTTTTTATATTAAACATATGAATAACGTTAATTGTTTCGCCGCCGCCTGCAATACAAAAGGATTGACTACATGCAATATTTTTTGCAAGTGCTCTAGTTCCTACTGAAAAATTTGGAAATTCAAATACTCCCATTGGTCCATTCCAAAGAATGGTCTTTGCTTGTTTGATAATTTGGCTCATATTTTCAATACTTGCATCTCCTATATCCATTATTTCTTCATGATTATGGATTTGTGATGGCTGTTTTACAAAAGCAGGGCTATTTTTTGAAAATTCTGTTCCTACTCTTGAGTCAATTGGTATCAATATGTTGTTTTGGTCTCGTATTTTTTTTGCTAATGGGATAAATTTTGGTTCATATAATGATCGTCCGATATTATAATCAATAGCTAAAAATGTATTTGCAATTCCGCCTCCGACAATCACGGTATCAGAGATTTTTGAAAGTGTGTTTAATAATTTAAATTTTGTAGATATTTTTGCCCCTCCTACAATAGATATCATCGGTCGTTTAGGATTTTTTAAGGCATGTGTTAAAGCTTTTATTTCAGCGCTTAATAATAATCCAGCACATGCTATTTTAGAAAACATACCTACTCCATATGTAGACGCCTCTTTTCTATGTGCACTTCCAAAAGCATCCATAACAAATATATCACATAAATTTGCATATTGTTTAGATAACTTATCATCGTTATTTTTTTCACCTATATTAAATCGGACGTTTTCTAATATTAGTAATTCACCTGATTGTATCGTAACTGGTTTGATATGATCACTATAATGAATTTTATTTTTATAAAATATTTTTTTTAAATATTCTACAATAGGTTTCATGCAGAGTGTTGCATCGTATTGTCCTTCTTTTGGACGACCTAAATGTGACATTAGTATTACTTTGGCGTTTTTATTTAAAGCATACTGGATAGTTGGAATACTTGCTTGAATGCGACTATCTGATAGTATTATTTTATTATGTATCGGTACATTGAAATCTACACGAATTAGGACTCTTTTATTATATAAATCAATATCTTTCATGTGGATTATAGTTTTCATAGTTTTTTTGATAGCTATTATTTGATAATATATTGTGATAAATATTTTATATAATAAAATTGATTATATTTCTTTGTTTAGTGAATATTTTTAATATTATCATGTATTATGTAAAGTCACTTACAAATAAGTAATAATTGTTTATTATATGTTCGTAGATATTTCTGAAAATATCTGTTTAATGAACACTATTTGAAGACAATATTTTATATTATAACTTACACCATGTTGTAATACCATCTAAGAACATTTGTGTAGATAACATAATTAGTATTAATCCCATTAATCTTTCTAACGCGTTTACACCTTTTTCACCTAGAAATTTTAGAAATACATCTGATAATACAAGAATAATAACAGTAGTACTCCATGCAATAAGTAATGATATTGATAATGTTAATATTTGATTAGAATATTGATGTGATAATAGCATAAGTGTTGCTAATAACGATGGTCCAGCTACTAGTGGTATCGCTAATGGCACTAAAAACGGTTCTGTTAAATCATTTTTTTTTTTAGTTTGTTGTTCATCTGGAAAAATCATTTTTATTGCAATAAGAAATAATATAATACCACCTGAAATAGATACAGTTTCTGCTTTTAAATCAAGTATTGCTAATGTTTTTTCTCCAGCCAGTAAAAAGAAGATCATAATACCTAGCGCAATAACCATTTCTCGTAATAGTACAAAGATACGTCTTTTAGGAGTTAAGTTTTTTAGAATAGACATAACAATAGGTAAATTACCTAAAGGATCCATAATTAATATTAACAATATAGTTGTGGAAATCATTGCATTCATTTTTTTACCTGTATAATGGTTATTTTTATATTAATGTTTATATAAATTAATATTTTGGAATATATTTGTAAATAATTTTATTATTTACTTTGAAATTAATAATTAATTTTTCAGTTTTAAATAAAAATATATATTGAACAATTATAAACATATTGTACAGTTTTCAACAAATATCTTCAAATTAAAATTAAATATATTATTATATTATTTATATGATTATATCAATTAAATTATTTTGAGTGTAATATTTATGAAAAATACTGTTGGTTTCATTGGATGGAGAGGTATGGTAGGTTCTGTATTAATACAGCGTATGATTGAAGAAAATAACTTTGATAATATTCATGCTGTATTTTTTTCAACATCAGAATCAGGAAAACCTGGTCCAAATATTCAAGGTAGTAATATATTACAGGATGCATATAATTTTGATTGTTTGTTAACTATGGATATTATTGTATCATGTCAAGGCGGAAAATATACTGATTCTACTTATCAAAAATTACGTGGTTTAGGTTGGAATGGATATTGGATTGATGCGGCTTCTTCATTAAGATTACATGAAGATGCAATTATTGTATTAGATCCAATTAATTTACAGGAAATGTATGATGCTATTAATGTTGGAGTAAAAACTTTTGTTGGTGGTAACTGTACTGTGAGTTTAATGTTAATGGCATTAGGTGGATTATTTTTTAATAATTTAATTGAATGGGTATTATTTTCGACATATCAGGCTGCTTCTGGGGCAGGTTCTAAACACATTATTGAACTTATTCGGCAAATGGGTTATTTATATCAATCTGTTTCAGATAATCTTGAGAAAAAGCAGTGTTCAATTTTAGAGATTGAAAAAATTATGTCAAAATCTACACAAGATATTAATTTTCCTAAGCAAGAATTTTTGGCGCCGTTAGCAGGTAATGTTTTGCCTTGGATTGATTGTGCTGTACAAGATAATCAAACTCGAGAAGAATGGAAAGTTCAAGTTGAAGCGAATAAAATCTTAAATTCTAATTATATGATTCCAATAGATGGTACTTGTGCTCGAGTTGGTACTTTTCGTTGTCATAGTCAAGCATTTACTATAAAATTAAAAAAAGATTTATCATATTCTAATATTTATGATATTTTAAAAGAGCAAAATAATTGGATTAAAATTATCCCTAATAATATGCATTCAACATTAAATTTATTAACACCGTTCGCTGTAACTGGAACATTAAATATTGCTGTTGGTAGGATTAGGAAATTAAAAATAGGTCAAAATTTGTTATCTATTTTTAGTGTTGGTGATCAATTATTATGGGGTGCTGCAGAACCATTACGTAGAACATTAATGATTTTATTAAGCATATAAAATTTTCATAATAGAAATTTATTTATATATTTTTTGTATAATAAATTCATATGGTAGATAAATAATTTTTTTACTTATTAATTGATATTTCATAAATTTACAGAATAATGGGATATCCCATTTTGTAGAAATATCATTTGATAAGATTAATATTATATGTTTTTCATTGATATGTCTTATATTTTTTTTTAACATAATGATTGTATCTGGGCATGTAAAATGTGTTAGATTGAATATTTTTAGTGACATAAATATTTTTTATATTATGTATGATTTGTGATTAAAATATAAAAATTATTTTTTTTATATATTCCCATAATAATTCATGTTTACAGTTTTTATTGTTTATTTCTAATGTTGTTAAAATATTAATGATATTATATATTTTATTATAATTCATATTATGAAATATTATTTGTAAGTTTAGTGTCTTATCATAAAATATAATATTTTTTTTATTATTATTTAAATATTTTGTATAAATATTATATTCTTTAAGGTGGATTAAATGTATCAAATTATTTTGTAATGCTCGTATTAATTGTGATATATTATATTTTACTTTTTGGAAGAATGTTAACATTCTGACTGCTTGTATGTGATTTTTTGAAAATAATGCATAAATCCAATGTTTTATACTGAATGATACCTGATCTACTATAATTTCTTGAATATACTTTGTTGTTATGTTTGTATTAGTATTAATTATTTGTAAAATTTCTAATATTTTAAATAACATTAATAAATTTCTTTCATAGTGATATGATAATAAATCAATAATTTTGGACTTTAAACAAAAGTTCATAACATGAATTTTCTTTTTAATCCACTGTTTAGTACAGTGTATAGTTAGATATGGGCAATAGATAATAATTTGATTTGATTGAATGATTTTTTTTAATGTAATTATATTATTTACATGATGAGTATTATTACACCGTATAATTAATATTATGTTTTTATTATTATATTTTTGGATTTGATGTAATATATATTGTAAATTATGATGAATATTATTTTTATTAAATATTATTAATAATATTTTTTTTTGAAAAAAAAAATCTCGTTGCTGATATTCATGATATACTTTGTTCCATGTATCATGTGATTGAATTATTATTTTTATAATATGCAAAAAATTTTTTTTTTGATAATATTTCAATATGCATGTTTGTACTTCTTGTGCAATAAAGAAATCTTCTTCTAAAATAAAATAACAATTAATATTTGTAAGTTTTATTTTTTTAATTATATTATATTCAATATAGGCATACATAATATTATATTACTAAATTAATAATTTTATTAGGTATATATATAATTTTTTTTATTTTTTTTTTGTGTGTAATATGTAATGTTTTTTGGTTTTTATATATTATTTCTAATATTTTTTTTTGTTGACTATCTTTAGGAATGGTTAAAATGTCTTTTTTTTTGCCATTAATTTGAAAAACTAAATTAATATTAGTATTTTTGATTAATTTTTTATTATATTTCGGCCATAATATATCATCTATATTCGTATTAATAGAGAATTTTTTCCATAATATGAAACTAAAATGTGGAACAAATGGATATAACATTTTTATAATTGTTGTTAAGATTTTTTTTAAAGTTATGTTGTTAGTATCATCTTTTATATGGCTATTATATATTATTTTTGATAACTTCATGATTTCAGAAATTGCTGTATTATATGATTGACGTTTTTTAATATTTTTTGATACTTTGTAAATTGTTATATTCAAATTAGATGTAATTTCTTCTATAGTATATTGTTTTTTATTTTTTTTATTATTTTTAATATTATATAAATAATTATACACCATGGTCCAAATTTTTTGTAGGAATCGATACATTCCTTGTACTCCGGATTCATTCCATTCAATATCTGATTGAACTGGTGCTGCAAATATAATAAACAATCTAATAGTATCTGCTCCATATTTTTGGATCATGTGTTCAGGGTCAACTCCATTATTTTTAGATTTTGACATTTTTATCATACCAGCATGTATAATATCTGTTTTATAATTTGAAAGAATTTTTTCGATTTTACCATATTTATTTCTAATTATTTTGATATTTTTAGGTGTTATCCATATTTTTTTACCTGTATTACTAATATAGTAAAAAGCATCAGATAATACCATACCTTGACATAATAATTTTTTTGCTGGTTCTGGACAAGAGATTAATTTTAATTCATACAGTAATTTATGAAAAAAACGAAAATATATTAAATGCATAGTAGCATGTTCAATACCTCCGATATATTGATCAACTGGTAGCCAATAATTAGCTGCTTTTGTATTAACCATGCCGTCATATTTAGGATCAGTATATCTAATATGGTACCATGCAGATTCTAAAAAGGTATCGAATGTATCGGTTTCTTTTCTCATCGGCAAGTTATTAATAGTAATTTTTGACCAATTTTTATAAATTTTATTAATATTTTTTAATTCAGATATTGTATTAATTTCAGGCGGTTGTATTGGTAATTTATCATCCGGGATCAGTATAGTATTGTTATTATAATACGCGACAGGAATAGGTGTTCCCCAGTATCGTTGTCGTGATATGCTCCAATCTTGTAAACGATATATATTCTTTTTTTTAATAATATTCATTTTTTGTAATAAAGCGAAAATTTTTTTTGTAGCTAATACACTATGTAATCCATTAAATTCACATGAATTACATAGTATACCTTGTTCTGTAGGAACTTTTATATTTTTTTTAGTTATATCATTTGTATTTAATAACACAGATTTTATTGTAATATTATATTTTTTTGCAAAATTCCAATCATGTTTATTATGAGCCGGGCATGATAAAATACAATTAATATTGTATTCTAAAGTAATATAGTTTGTAATCCATATTGGAATTTTATCTTGTGTAATTGGATGAATGGCATAGTTTGATGTTTTTTTGCCAATATACTTTATTTCTGTATTAGAATTATGGTTTCTTGTATAATTATTTTTAATAAATATCTCTATTTCTGTTTTATTTAATTCTTTTGTTGCTAAATTATGTAATGGTGATATTGCAATGTATGTTATTCCAAATAATAAATCTAATCTAGTAGTATAAACTTTAATTTTTTTTGTTGATTTATGTATATTAAGAATAATTTCAAATCCTTTTTGTTGGCCAATCCAGTTTCTTTGCATAGATAACACTTTTTTAGGCCATTTTTTTAGTAATGTTAAATCTTTTAATAACTTTTCTGCATAGTTAGTAATTTTAATAAACCATTGAGGTATCATTTTTGTAATAATTTCAGTTTGACAGCGCCAACATTTTCCATCAATAACTTGCTCATTTGCTAATACTGTTTTATCATTTTTACACCAATTTACTAATGCAGTTTTTTTATATATTAAATTTAATTTGTATAATTTTTTAAAAAACCACTGTTCCCAGTGATAATATTGTGCATTGCAAGTAGTAATTTCTCTATCCCAATCATAGCTAAATCCTAACTTTTTTAGTTGATATTTCATATCTTTAATATTATCATGTGTCCATTTAGATGGAATAGTATTGTTTATGATGGCTGCTTCTTCTGCTGGTAACCCAAATGCATCCCATCCAATTGGATGTAATACATTTTTTCCCGCCATACGTTGATATCTAGCAATTACATCACTAATAGTATAATTACGTACGTGTCCCATGTGTAATTTACCAGACGGGTAAGGTAACATAGCTAGACAATAATATTTTTTTTTATTTTTATTTTCAATTACTTTAAAAGTTTTATTTTTTTCCCAATATTTTTGTGCAATAGGTTCAATAATATGCGGTTCATATAGTTTTTTCATATTTAATAATATTTTTTTGATGGCTTGCGTGAAATTATAAAATGCATTATTTAGTAAATTTTTTTTAAGTATTTATATTGTATGGTATATCTTGTAGTATTTTTATAGATCTGAATCATATCCTATATATATTATTGTATTATTATAGTATTTATTATGATAGATTATATTGTAAATTATTCAAAAATGTATGGATTTTTGTATCCTAATTTTTTCATAATATTAATTTCTATATGTTCCATAATCATTTTTTCTTTTGTATTATTATGCTTATAACCCATTAAATGTAATATTCCGTGAATAATAATATGTGCCCAATGCGCTTCTATAAATTTATTTTGTACATGTGCTTCGTATTGTAAAATTTTTGGACAAATTATTAAATCTCCAATTAATAAAAAATTTTTTATATATATATTAGTATATTGAAAAGATAATATATTTGTTGGTTTATTTTTTTTGCGGTATAAAAAATTTATTTTTTTTATTTCTATAATATTTACAATACGGATAGTAATTTCAGATTTTTGTTGTAGTACAGATTGAATCCATTGAAAAATTTTTTTTTTTTTTGGAATAAAATATTTTATATTATTATTGATCTGTAAATTTAATTTTATTTTTTGTATATGATTTTTTTTCATAAATTATATACATATACCTTCAAAAATATTGTTTTTTTTATTCACGATTTTTACTTTGACAATTTTACCGAGTACATTGTGTATATTATAAAATATTACTGTTCTATTATTTTCTGTAGTTCCAGAAAAATAGTGTGTTTTTTCTTTCCAATGGTTATTTACTAAAATATTTTGTGTACTATGAATCATTTTTTTATTCCAGTTTAATGTTTGTATTTTAATTTGTTTTTGTAATATTTGTAATCTTTGTTTTTTCTGAATTATACTAATATTATCTTTTAATTTTGATGCTGGTGTACCAGGTCTAGCAGAGTATATAAAACTAAAACTCATATCAAAATTAATGTATGACACGATGTTCATAGTATCTTCAAAATCAGAATCTGTCTCTCCTGGGAATCCTACAATGAAATCAGAACTAATTTGTATGTTTGGACGTACTGTTTTCAGTTTTTCTATAATTGTTTTATATTGTTCAACAGAATATGGACGTTTCATGAGTTTTAAAATTTTATTTGAACCGCTTTGTATGGGTAAGTGTAAAAAACTTACTATTTTTGGTATATCTTGATAAACATGAATAAGATCATCATTAAAATCCATTGGATGGCTTGTAATAAATCTAATTCTTTCAATTGCAGGAATTTTAGCAATTTCTCTTAATAATTTTGAAAATGTATATTTTTTGTTGTTAATATCAATTGTTTTATAAGAATTGACATTTTGTCCTAATAATTGTATTTCTTTAATACCTTTTTTAGATAATATAGTAATATGTTTGATAATATCATTCAATGGGCGACTAATTTCTCTACCACGAGTATATGGGACAATACAAAATGAACAATATTTATTACATCCTTCCATAATCGGTATAGAAGTTGCATAATTATTATATTCAGGTTGTATCATATTTTGAAATTTTTCCATTTTAGGAAAACTAATATCAAATACCTTTTTTTTTTTTTTAATTTTTTTTTCAATCATTTCCGGTAAGCGATGTAATGTCTGAGTACCAAAAATAATATCAACAAATTTTGCTCGTTTGATAATTTTTGATCCTTCTTGATTTGCTACACAACCACCTACTGCTATAATAATATTATTATTTTTATTTTTTAAATGTTTCCATCTACCTAATTGATGAAAAAGTTTTTCTTGTGCCTTTTCTCGAATAGAACAAGTATTTAAAATTAAAATTTCTGCTTCAAAAAAATTATTTGTTTGAATATAATAGGTATTTTTTTTTAATGTGTTAGCTATTATTAATGAATCATATTCATTGATTTGACAACCCCAAGTCTTAATATAGAATTTTTTATTATGTGTATTCATTGTATTGTACGTTGTTTTTAAAAAATGATAATATTAGTTTAATTATAGTATAATCTTGAATAATATAAAATATTACATATTATAATATTAATAAATTAAAGTGCATTTTATTTAATTCATATCTAATTCTAATTTTAATAATTCATTTATTGTTTGTTTTCTACGAATTATTCTTGGGATACCATCTTCAAATAATATTTCTGGTATTAATGGTTTGCTATTATAATTGGAAGACATAGATGCTCCATATGCGCCTGTATTATGAAAGACAATATAATCACCAATTTTTATTTTTGGTAATAAACGTTCTATTAATTCTCCTTGTGAATTTTGAGTAAATATATCACCAGACTCACATAGAGGTCCACCAATTATTGTTTTTCTATATTGACAATTGCTTATGATGCGATTATCTGCTGGTATAATTGATATATGATGGTAACTTCCATATAAAACCGGTCTCATTAAATCATTAAATCCTGCTTCGATGAGAGTAAATATTTTTTTTCCAACTTTTTTTATTTCATATACTTTAGCAATTAAAATTCCAGATTCGCCTACTAAAAAACGGCCTGGTTCAATTTCTAAGTGAATTTTATTATGAAAATATTGTGATAGTGTATTTCGAGCATTATTCCATAATTTAAAATAATGTTCAGTATCAACTGGTATATCTGTCATTGTATAAGGTATAGATAATCCACCGCCTGCTGATATAAATTGAATTTTTTGATTGAGTTTTATTGCTTGTTGTATCATTGCATCACACACTTTTTTTAAATGTTGATAGTCTACACCTGATCCAATATGCATGTGTAATCCTATTAAATTTAATTTATATTTTTTTATTATTGGTATTGCTAATTCTGGTTCCCACATTCCGTGTTTGCTATTTTCGCCTCCAGTGTTTGTTTTTTTATTATGTCCATGCCCAAATTTTGGATTAATTCGTAACCATATACGGTGTCCTGGAGAATATTTTCCGATTTGTTTAAGCATATTTAACGAACCAGCGTTAACTGTAATTTTTAAATTAATAATTTTTTTTAATGTTTCATCATCAATTATATCAGATGTAAAAATGATTTCATCGTTTTTTGCTTTAAACCCTGCGATTAATGCACGTTTTAATTCACCTAATGATACGGCATCTATTTTTACATTACATTTTCTGATCAATTTTAAGATATGAATATTGGAACATGCTTTTTGCGCAAAGCGGATAGTATCAAATTTTTTTAATTTTTGAATTTGATGTTTAATAATATTTGCATCATAAAACCAGATTGGGCTATTTTGTTTTTTTAAAATTGGCAATATGTCTTTTTCATTTAATATTTTTGTTTTTTGAAACAAATGTATCATAGTAATACCATAAAATTATTGTGTGATTGGACGTAGTGTAGGAAATAATATTACATCTTTTATATTAGTATGATTATTTAAAATCATAATTAGTCTATCAATACCAATTCCTAAACCTGCTGTAGGAGGCATACCATATTCTAACGCTTCAATATATTCCATATCATATAATTCTGGTACTTTATTTTTATAATTTATATTATTATTTTGTTTTAAAAAACGGTTTTTTTGCTCTATTGGATCATTTAATTCCGAAAAACCATTTCCAATTTCGATGCCTCCCATAAAAAATTCAAATCGTTCTGCAAGTTTTTCATTCTGGTTATTTTTTCTTGCTAACGGTGAAATTTCAATGGGATAATTTACAATAAATGTTGGTTGAATCAATTTGTTTTCAGTAGTATTTTCAAATATTTTAACTAAAATTTTATTTAGGCTCCAATTATCTTTTAGAATAATATTGTGTGATTTTGCAATTTCTTTTATTTTTTTGATGTTTGTTAGATTTTTTTGCCTAATCAAAGGATTATAATACGTAATTGCTTCTTCTATAGTAAATATTTGAAAAGGTTTATCTACATATAACACTTGTTTTTGATATATAATATTATATGTATTGGTAAGTTGATAGATGATATGTTGTAAAAATTGTACGATAAAGTGCATTAAATCCTTATAATGTGAATAGGCGATATAAAGTTCCATCATAGTGAATTCAGGATTGTGTTTGTATGAAATACCTTCATTACGAAAATTTTTATTAATTTCATAAATTTTTGTAAATCCTCCAATTATCAATCGTTTTAAATATAATTCCGGAGCAACTCTTAAATACATATCTATATTTAAACTATTGTGATGTGTAATAAATGGTTTGGCAGTAGCCCCTCCTGGAATATTTTGTAACATCGGTGTTTCAACTTCAATAAATTTATTTATGTGCATAAAATTACGAATAATATTTAAAATTTTTGATCTTCGAATAAAATTTTCCATACTATTTTTATTGGATAAAAGATCCAGATATCTTTTTCGATAACGGGTTTCTTGGTTAGTTAAACCATGAAATTTTTCTGGTAATGGTCGTAATGATTTAGATAAAAGTAACATATTTGTACAATAAACAGATAAATGTTCGGTTTTTGTTTTGAAAATAATTCCTGTTATTGCAATAATATCGCCTATATCTAATTTTTTGAATTTATTCTGATAAAAATCAGGAGATAATTTTTTTTCTGTAACATAAATTTGAATATTTTCAATAATTTCTTGTATTATTATAAATGCTGCCTTTCCCATAACACGTTGTTTTATAATACGTCCGGTAATTTTTACGGTAATATTTAACTTATATAGTTCATCATGTGTATATGTGATATATTTTTTATTAATTTTTTTAATTGTAGTATTTGGTTGAAAATGATTCGGGAAATTAAAACCTTCTGTACAAATTTTTTTAAATTTATTTTTTCGAATTTCAAATTCATGATTTTCATTAATTAATTTATTATTTTTTTTTTTAATTGACATAATATTTTTCTATAATCCTATTTTTAAGCTTTTTTCAATAAAAATATCTAAGTTTCCATCAAGCACTGATTGTGTATCTCGAGTTTCAACACCGGTTCTGCTATCTTTAATACGAGCATTATCTAAAATATATGATCGAATTTGATAGCCCCATCCAATAGACGATTTATTATTTTCAATAATTTTTTTTTCATGATTTTTTTTTTTTAGTTCTAAATTATATAATTTACATTTCATTTGTTTTAATGCTTGTTCTTTATTTTTATGTTGTGATCTTTCATTTTGACATTGAGTAACTGTGGATGTTGGTAAGTGTGTGATTCTTACAGCTGATTCTGTACGGTTTACATGTTGTCCTCCAGCACCTGACGCTCGATAAACGTCAATCCTTAAATCAGATGGGTGAATATTAATTTTAATCATATTATTTGTTTCTGGATATATAAATGCTGAACTAAAAGAAGTGTGGCGTCTGTTTCCTGAATTAAAAGGACTTTTTCTTATTAATCGATGAATACCTGTTTCAGTTCTTAACCATCCAAATGCATATTTTCCAATTACACGTACAGTAGCTGATTTAATTCCTGCAATTTCACCAGATAATTTTTGGATGATTTCAGTTTTGAATTTTTTTTTATGTAACCACTTCAAATACATACGTAATAACATTTTAGACCAATCCTGTGCATCTATACCTCCTGAACCGGATTGTATATCAAGGTAGCAATTGCAAACATCATATTTTTTTTGAAAAGTATGATAATTTTGGATATCGATAATTTTTTTTTGTATTTTTTTTAATTCAAACATAATATCATGTAAAATACTATGATCATTAATATCATAAGATAATTTTAATAATTCTTTTGTATCAAAAATAGAATTTTTAATTTTATGTATTTTTTTAATGCAAGATTGAATACGTAGGATTTGATTATTCAAATCAATTTTATTATTTTTGTTGATTTTTTTTAATAATTTGTTATTTTTATTTTGTAATTCATATTCTAAATTTTTTATTTGTATAATTATGAGATGAATTTTTTCGTGATGTATATTTGTCATCATAATTTTTAATCCGATTATGTTATTGAAATTTTTTTAATTTTCAATATTATATAACAATGATTAAAATTTAATATAAATTATGTTTTTCATTTAAAATCTTCAATTATTTTATATGATATAACTTATTATATAATATACATTGTAATATTAATAATAATATTCGAAATTATGACTTATGATTCTATTAAATTCTAGAAATATTATTCAACATGTTAATTTTTTTGAATTATTAACAGGTTTTTCGATCATTAAAATATCTGGTATGGATAATCAACAATACTTACAAAATCATATTACTACGGATATATTCAAATTGAAGTCTGGAAAACACATATTATGCGGGAATTGTAATTCTCATGGTAGAATAAATAGTACATTACGGTTATTTCACAACAAACATGATTATTTTTATCTGCAAAGAAGTAGTATTTGTGATATTCAAATAACAGAATTAATGAAATATGCTGTATTTTCTAAAGTGAAAATCACAAAATTAAAAAATTATTCATTTTTAGGTGTAATTGGGCCAAAAGCAAAATCAGTATTATTATCGCATTTTCCATATTTACCGAATCACATAACTTCAATTGTATTTTTTCAAGATGTGATAATATTATGGTTTGATCAGCCTATACTGCGTTTTTTATTAATTGTGAAAAATAAACAGTTACAATCTTTAACAACAAGATTATATAAAAATAATATTGCTAATATAAAAAACTATTGGTTTTTTTTAGATATTAGTATTGGTATACCGATTATTGAAAAACCGGTATTTCAGAAATTTTTTCCCCAAGAATTAAATTTGGATATTTTAGGAGGATTAGATTTTCATAAAGGCTGTTATTGTGGACAAGAAATGATTTCAAAAATACATTTTAAAAATTTAAATAATAAAAAATTATTTTGCTTAGTTGGGACAGTGAACTCGGTAATTGATATTTTTTCATTGATTGAAATATATATACATGGAAATTGGAAAAAAGTCGGTTGCACCATATTTTATTTAAAAGTCATGAGTAATATATTTTTATTACAATGTATGCTGAATATAAATCGTATCCAGAGTAATATTTTTCGTCTTGCATCAGATCAAACTAGTGTATTATCTATGTTAGATACTCATACTAGAATATAATTAATCCTTTTGTTGAATAGATTATGTAATTCATAATAAGAAATTATTTTTTTTTATTATATTGGCGGTGTGCTACTTTACGGTCATTTTCTGTTAGATATTTTTTTCGTATACGTATAGATATTGGCGTGACTTCAATTAATTCATCATCATTAATAAATCCTAAAGCTTTTTCTAATGTCATTTTAGTAATTGGAGTTAATATAATTGCTTCATCAGTACCCGATGCTCTCATATTAGTTAATTTTTTACCTGTTAAACAATTGACTGTTAAATCATTTAAACGATTATGTATTCCAATAATTTGACCTGTATAAACTTTTACAGCATGCCCAATAAATAATTGACCACGTTCTTGTAAATTAAATAACGCAAATCCTGTACTTAATCCTGTTGCATTAGAAATTAGGACACCATTTTTTCTTTGATCAATATTTCCTGTTTGTACTGTATCATACTTTAAAAATGAAGAATAGAATATTCCTGTTCCTGAGGTTAGATTCATAAATTGATTACGAAAACCAATTAATGAACGACTAGATGTGACATATTCTAAATGTAATCTACCATCAATGCTAGATGTCAGATCAATCATTTTTGCTTTTTTTTGGCCCATAGTTTCCATGATTATACCTTGGTGACGTTCTTCAATATCTATTATAACGTTTTCAAATGGTTCTGTTTTTATATTATTTTTTTCTTTAAAAATAACTTTTGGACGCGATAATTCGAATTCAAAACCTTCTCGACGCATATTTTCAATTAATATTGATAAATGTAATTCACCTCTTCCAGAAACAGAAAATGTATTGGAATTTGTAGTATTTTTTACACATAATGCAACATCATGCATTGTTTCTTTTTTTAGACGTTTTCCAATTTGGCTTGATGTTAGATATTTACCTTCTTGTCCGCAGAATGGTGATGTATTTACTGAAAATAATATATTTACCGTTGGAGGTTCTATATTTACTGGTGGTAGTGCTTGGATATTTTTAACATCACAAATAGTATCAGAAATTGTTAACTCATTTAATCCGGTAATGGCAATAATTTCTCCAGCTGATGCATTTTGTATTTCAATTTGTTGTAATCCTAGGTATTTTAAAATTTTACCAATTTTACCATATCGAATATTTCCGTTTCGGTCAATAATTGATACTTTTTGATTAACAGTAACTGTTCCTCTTTGAATTCGCCCAATCCCTATAACACCTAAATAATTATCATAATTTAATTGGGAAATTTGAATTTGTAAACTACCCTGTAATTGTACTTGTGGAATCGGGGTATATTGAATAATTGCATTAAATAATGCAGACATATCATTTTTAATATTATTAGCTTGTTCGCCTGATTTTCCTAAGATTGCTGAAGTGTAAATTATTGGAAAATCTAGTTGTGTATCTGTAGCATTTAGATTAATAAACAAGTCAAAAATTTTTTCTATTACCCATTCCGGTCTAGCATTTTCTCGATCAATTTTATTAATTATAACAATTGGATTAATATTATATTCAAATGCTTTTTTTGTTACAAACCGTGTTTGTGGCATCGGTCCATCAACAGCATCCACAATTAATAATACAGAATCAACCATTGATAATACACGTTCTACTTCACCCCCAAAATCTGAATGTCCCGGAGTATCAATAATATTGATTCGGTATTTATCCCATTGAATTGCTGTATTTTTAGAAAATATTGTTATCCCTCGTTCTTTTTCTAATATGTTGGAATCCATAATTCGTTGATATTGTTCTTTATAATTTTTTAATGATCCTGATTGTTCTAATAATTTATCTAGTAAAGTTGTTTTACCGTGATCAATATGTGCAATAATAGCAATATTTCTAAGATTTTTAATCATATTACACCTGTTTTATAAAATAAAATTTATTATTTATGATTTATATGGTAATTTATATTATATTGAATATATTTTATATATAATATTAAATTTTTTATAATTTCTATAATGAGTATTTGATTAATGATTATTAATTATAGTTCTACATATTTTTTGACTAGCTCTACTAATGGACAGTGTGCTAGTGTAAAACAAGATGGCATGGAAATTGCTTTAACTGGTTACTCAAATTCTGGAAAATCAACTTTAATAAATTGTTTAACACATAATAAAAAATTATCTCGATTTAGTAAATACCCGGGTCGTACAAATATGATTAATTTTTTTACAGTAAATTCATATTTACGTTTAGTAGATCTTCCTGGTTATGGATACTCTACTGTGTATACTAATAAAAAAAATAATTATAATTTAATTTTTAATTATATTCAGACGCGTTCATGTTTAAAAGGTATTTTATTATTAATTGATATTAGAAGATTATTAAGAGTAGAAGATATTAAATTATTACAATATTTACAAATAAAATATATAAATATTATGATTTTATTAACGAAATGTGATAAATTGAATTTTTCATTTCAAAAAAAACAAATGAATATTATTAAACAGCAAATGGTTATATTTGGTAAAAAAATTCCAATTGTTTTATTTTCATCATTGAAAAATATAGGGGTGTTGTATGTATTAAAGATTATTGATATATGGTTTAATAAATATATTTGATATGATTAATATTACGTGTTGTTAATAATTATATTTTTAAGTTCATATATTATTTTAATATAATATACATTATCAAAAGTACAAGGATAAAATAATGATAGCAATTTTTTGGATTGATATTTTTGATTGATAGGAACATCAATTTTAATTTTAGCAAGTTTATATGATAAAAAAGCCATTTTTTTTCCTTGTTTAAGCTTATCAATAATATTTTTTTTCCCTCTGATATTTAATGTAGAAATTTTTTTTAAATTATTATATATTTTTTTGATATTACCTATTTTTTGGAGTAGTAGAATAGCTGTTTTTTTACCAATACCTATCACTCCTGGAATATTATCAACTGCATCACCGGTTAATGATAAAAAATCAATTATTAAATTTGGATAAATACCGTATTGTTTTTTTATTGTATTTGTATTGAGAATATTGTTATTTATATGATTTAATACATAAATATTTTTATTAATTAATTGTGATAAATCTTTATCACATGTGATAATTAATACAAATTGTCCTTTTTTTTCTAATATATTAGATAATGTCCCTATGACATCATCTGCTTCAAATTTAGGTATTATTATAGTTGGTATGCCTATATTTATTAGTATATTTTGTATTTTCAATAAAATTATTTTTAATAAATTGGGCATATTAGGTCGATTTGCTTTATAATTTTTAAATAACTGATTTCTAAAATTTTTTTTTTTACTATCAAAAATAATAATTAATGTTTCCGGTTTGTATTGTAATAATATATTTTTTAATACATATAAAAAACTATATATGATTTTTGTGTAAAGAAATCGTGCATGTGTATTTTTTAATTTCGCATAATATATACGATATAGATATGAGTGTCCGTCTATCAAAATAACAATTTTTTTTTTGTACATAATAATTAAATATAATATTTTTATATGATTGATATATATAATGAAATTATTAAAAATTATTTTTATATTTTTTTAGTTCTTTGATTCCGTAAAATGGTGCGCGTATGTTACCTAATTGTTCTTCAATACGTATTAATTGATTATATTTAGATAATCGTTCAGAACGACTCATAGAACCAGTTTTAATTTGTCCTGCTTGTGTACCGACAGCTAAATCAGCAATAGAACAATCTTCAGTTTCTCCAGATCGATGTGATATTATTGTTGCGTAATTATATTTTTTTGCCATTTTAATAGCATTTAATGTTTCTGATAATGTTCCAATTTGATTTAATTTAATTAAAATCGCGTTTGCTATGTTTTTTTGAATACCGTGTTTTAATTTTTCAGTATTTGTTACAAATAAATCATCTCCAACAATTTGGATATTTTCCCCTAATATCTTTGTTTGATATGCAAAGCCTGTCCAATCGAGTTCGCTTTGCCCATCTTCAATGGAAGTAATTGGATATTTTGATGTTAAAGATTTCATAAAATGACTAAATTCTTTTGAATTAAAATATTTATTTTCAGATTTTAGATAATATTTTTTAGTATTTGTATTATATAATTCAGATGCAGCACAATCTATAGCTAACGTTACATCTTTACCAAATATGTAGTTTGATTGTTGTATTGCTTCTTGAATTAAAATTATAGCAGATTCATTATCCTTAAGGTTAGGTGCATATCCACCTTCATCGCCAACTGATGTATTCATATTATATTTTTTAATTATTATTCCTAAAGTATGAAAAATTTCACAACCTATTCTAATTGCTTCTTTAACAGACTGTGCGTTTATTGGTTGTATCATAAATTCTTGTATATCAATATTATTATTAGAATGACTACCTCCGTTCAGGATATTTATCATAGGTAATGGCATAGAAAAACAATTAGGGGTATTATTTAATTCTGCTATATATTGATAAAAAGGTATTTTTTTTGATTGCGCAGCTGCTTTTGCTGTAGCCATAGATACCGATAAAATAGAATTTGCTCCTATATTTTTTTTATTTTTTGTGCCATCTAATTGTATCATCATTTGATCAATATTTTTTTGGTCATATGCATCTTGGTTTTTTAAAGCATCATAAATTAATGTATTTACTATATTTACAGCTTTTGTTACACCTTTACCGAAAAATCTTTTTATGTTATGATCACGTAATTCTAGCGCTTCATCAGAACCAGTAGAAGCTCCTGAAGGGCAGGAAAATATACCAATAGAATTATCTTGTAAATGTACTTCTGTTTCAATTGTTGGGTTGCCTCGAGAGTCAATAATTTCTCTAGAAAAAATTTTTTTTATTTTTGACATATTGATTCCATATTTTTAATAAAATATATTTTTTATTTTTTATAAATATTAACATAATATTTATAATACATTTAATACTATATAATTTTATTGATAATTATATGATTTTTTATTTTTTACAATTTTTTTTTAGTGTAACTATTTGATTAAATGTTATATAATTTTTTTTAGATATTATCTTATCTATAATAAAATATCCAATTCGTTCAAATTGATATCGGGATTTTTTTAAATTATTAATAATGTTTTTGTTAATAAAACCATATTTTTTTATTTTAGAGTTAGGGTTAATATGCGATAATAAATTATTTTTTATATTTGGGTTTTTTATTGTGAATAAGTGATTATAAATTCGGAATTCTGCTGGTATTATATCTTTTTTAGATATCCAATGAATAATACTATATTTTTTATTATTATTTTTTAGATGACATGTACAAAATATTTTAGTAATTTTTTTATTTTTATCTTTTTGAATAGCATGTGCTGTTATTATATACGAATATTTTAATTTTATTGTTTTTCCTAAACTTAGTCTATAGTATTCTTTTGTTGGATTTTCTTTAAAATCTGACGTTTCAATGTATAATATTTGTGAAAATTTAATATTTTGAGTACCCATTTCTGTATTGTTTGGATGATTTAAAATATTTATTGTTTCTTGAATATGGTTTGCAATATTACATATGACTATTTTGATTGGTTGTAATATTGCCATTGTACGATAAGCTTTCATATTTAGTTCTTTTCTAATACATGATTCTAATGATGACATTTCAATTAAATTGTCTTGTTTTGTTATACCTAAATTGTAACAAAAGTTTTTAATTGATAAAGCAGTATATCCTCGTTTTCGTAAACCTGCAATTGTTGGTAATCTCGGATCATCCCATTTTTTAATAATATTATTTTCAATTAATAGTTTTAATTTTCGTTTTGATAATGTACAATATTCTAGATTTAATCTTGAATATTCATATTGCTTGGGATAAGTCGTTATACTAATATTTTTTAATATCCATTGATATAATTGTTTGTTATCTAGAAATTCTAATGTACATAAAGAGTGTGTGATACCTTCTATAGCATCAGAAATACAATGTGCAAAATCATATGTAGGATAGATACACCAATTTTTTTTAGTTTTATTATGTTTAATAAATTTTATTCTATATAAAATTGGATCTCTCATAATAATACACGGAGATTGCATGTTAATTTTAGCTCTCAGACATACTGTACCTGCTGCAAAATTCCCTAATCTCATATTTTGGAATAATAACATATTTTCTTCAATTGTTTGGTTTCTATATGGACTATTTATGCCCGGTTTGCTCAGTGTACCGCGATAATCACGGATTTCGCTTTTTTTTAATTTATCTACATAAGCTAAATCTTTTTGTATAAGTTCTATAGCATATTTATATATTTTATTAAAATACATGGAAGAATACTTAGTATTGTTATTCCATTGAAAACCCAGCCATAATATATCTTCTTTAATTTTAGAAATATACTTGTTGTGTTTATTTTGCGGATTGGTATCATCAAATCTTAAATTACATTGACCATGATATTGTTGAGCAAGACCGAAATTTATACATAATGATTTTGCATGTCCAATATGTAAATAGCCATTTGGATCTGGGGGGAATCTTGTATGTAAAGTGTTTTTTTTATTATTTTTTAAAAAATTTTCAATTATTTTGTGTATAAAACTAGTTTTTTTGTTTAAGTTTTTCATTTTAACCTTAATACAATATTGAAATAATAATATTAAAACATTGGTTTTATAGATGATATGTGTCATATGTTATGATTTTTAACAATTGGTTGACAAAATCATATGAATTAGTATAATTCAGGATAAGGCTACGTAGCTCAGTTGGTTAGAGCACAGCACTCATAACGCTGGGGTCAGGGGTTCGATTCCCTTCGTAGCTATATTATTTTACGGGAGTGGCGAAATAGGTAGACGCACCAGATTTAGGATCTGGCGCCTTGATTTAGGTTTGCGAGTTCAAATCTCGCCTCCCGTATTTTAATTTTGGGGTATAGCCAAGTGGTAAGGCACCGGTTTTTGATACCGGCATCCCTGGTTCGAATCCAGGTACCCCAGTTTTTTATAACAAAACTAATGATACAGAGATGTTAGTTATGTTATTCGGTACAGTATATTTAGTATTTGTATTCATTTAAAATTATTTGTTTTTCGTAATTATTATAGTTTATATGCAATTTGATAAACTAAAAAAAAACGTCTCTTTAGCTGCTTTGGATTATATTCCTAGTAATGCTATTATTGGGTTTGGTTCTGGTTCCACTATTATATATTTTATTGAAGCTTTATACAAATCTAAAAAAAAAATTCTTGGTGCAGTCTCTAGTTCTCATTATACAACTATTATATTACATAAATATGGAATACCAGTTTTTGCGTTAGGTGCTATTTGTGATCCTATAATTTATATAGATAG
The DNA here is from genome assembly GCF_039355125.1 of Buchnera aphidicola (Takecallis taiwana). NCBI lineage: Bacteria > Pseudomonadati > Pseudomonadota > Gammaproteobacteria > Enterobacterales > Erwiniaceae > Buchnera > Buchnera aphidicola. The sequence goes on along the minus strand of NZ_CP134979.1, from coordinate 309,863 downwards.
TGCTGATGAAATTAATCATAATTTAGAAATGATTAAAGGTGGAGGTGGTGCATTAACTAATGAAAAAATTATATCATCAATAGCAGAAAAATTTATTTGTATTGTTCATGAATCTAAACTGGTTAAACAACTTGGTCAATTTCCTTTACCAATTGAAATTATTCCAATGGCATATACTTATGTTTTAAAAAAAATAGTTCAATTAGGAGGTACTCCTAAATATCGAGAAGGTTATGTTACTGATCACGGAAATATTATTATTGATGTATATAATTTAAATTTAAGCTGTCCTGTGTTCATAGAACAAAAAATTAATTCCATACCCGGGGTAGTCACTGTTGGGTTATTTACAAAAAATAAAGCTGATATGGTCTTAATTGGTACAAAATCTGGGATTCAAATTTTAAAATAATCATTTAATATTGATTTTTAAATTATCATGATATTTTTTTTAAATTAATGATATATTATTTTTAATTATAATATTTATACATAATATGTATTTTTTTTATTGCATCCGAAAGGATTTGAACCTCCGACCTCTCAGTTCGTAGCTGAGTGCTCTATCCAACTGAGCTACGGATGCGATTTTTAATATTCGGTGAGAGAGGGATTCGAACCCTCGATACAATAACTATATATTCCCTTAGCAGGGGAACGCCTTCAGCCACTCGGCCATCTCACCAATGTAGTATTTTGATTATTCATATTATATAATACTTTTTTTTACAAATTTAGTCAAATATATTTTTTCACGATACGATAAGTAGTGTCTATTATTTATTATATTACAATGACCATAAAAATCAATATTTTATTTAATTGATATATCAGATGTATTCAATGTATAATATCTAGATATGTTAATATAATTTAAAGGACTTGAAAGTATGAAATAAATTTTTGGCTTGTATTTTTTGATAAATTTCTTCACGATGTATAGAAATTTTTTTTGGAGCATTAATACCAATACGGACTTGATTTCCTTTTACTCCTAATACTGTTATTGTTATTTCATCACCAATAATAAGCGTCTCTCCAACTCTGCGCGTTAAAATAAGCATTTTTCTAATCCCTGAAAATGTATTTTTGAATATTTATTATTACTAGTGTTCAGCGCGTAATTTATTTTTATATATCTTTATACTAGATACATTTTAATATTATATATATAATATGGTAGATTTAATCCAATCTTGAAGATATGTTTTGATTTTCATAGTATCTACAATATTTTCACTAGTACATTGTGCTAATTCTGGTTTTCCTCCTCCTGTGCTTTTTATATATTTATTAATAATTTTAATAATATGAGTAGCTTGTATTTTAAATACAAGGTTTTTAGTAACACCAATAACAAAAATATATTTTTTATTATATTGATAAAATAAAATAATAATTCCAGGACATATTTTTTTGATAAGTTCTTTTATTAAAAGTTTGATCGATTTAGTATTATGAATATTAACTTGATGCATGATGAAGTTAATTTGGTTAATTTTGATTATTTTATTAATTAATTTTTTTTTATAACTTGTAATAATAATTTGATTTAAAAAATTATTTTCTTGTTTAATGGTTTCACAATAGTTTATAATTTTTTTTATTTTATGAATTAAAGAGAGATAATCACTGTTCAGTGTATCTTGAATATCGTATATTTTTTTTTCTTTTTCTTGTATTTTATGTAATGCTGTAATTCCAGTTATCATTTCAATACGTTTAATACCAAAAGCAATACTTTTATAAGAACAAATTTTTGCAATACCTATTTCACCAGTTTGTTTTACGTGAGTTCCTTTACAAATTTCTTTGGAAACATTATGAATGGATAATGTTCGTATCTTTGATTTATATATTTTATTTTTTAAAAAAATATATCCTTTTTGTTTTGCTTTTTGGAAATCTATAGTTTTATTTTTTATGATGATATTTTTTTGAATATTTTTATTAATTATATTTTCTATATTAAATATTTCACGTGATTGGATTGTTTTAGGATATGTAAAATCAAATCGTAAATATTTGTCATTAATAAAAGAACCTTTTTGTTCAATAGGGTATTTTAATATTTTTTTTAGGGCGGAATGTAATAAATGTGTTGTAGTATGGTTATTTTGGATTCTTAATCTTTTTTTTTTATCAATTTGAGCAAATACAGTATCATAAAGTTGTATTTTTCCAGAAGATAATGTACCTAAATGTCCTGTTGCATTCATAAAATTTTTTGTATCATGTACATTAAAGATAGAATTATGATAAATGATTCCAGTATCACCAATTTGTCCTCCTGATTCTCCAAAAAATGGTGTTTTATCAAGAATAATTACACCTGTTTCATTTTTTAATATTTTAGATGTTTCATGATTATTAATAAATATTTTATTTACGATTGCAATAGTTTCGTATTTTTTATAGCCACAGAATTTGGATTTAAAATTTGTATAAATAATATTATTAACTGTATTTTTTTTATTATAATTATTATTATTTTTTTTTTGTAAAATGAACTCATCTAATTGTTTTTGATCAATTTGGATATTATAATCACGACAAATATCTTGTGTTAATTCAATTGGAAAACCTAATGTATCATATAAATAAAATATTGTTTTGTGGTGTATATAATTTTTTTTTAATTGTTTTATTGTTTTTTGTAAAAATTTTAAACCATTATTCAATGTTATATTAAATTGTAATTCTTCTTCTTTTAAAATATTAATTATATAATATTTTTTATTATCTAAAATTTGATTATTTTTTATAACAGGGGGTATAATACAATCAACTAATTTGTAAAGGAAAGTTTTTTTAATACCTATTTTTTTCCCATGAAATAATGCTCGACGAATTATTTTTCTTAAAATATATCCTCTACCTTCATGAGAAGGTATAATTTTTTCTTGAATAATAAAAACAGCAGCTCTAATATGATCCGCAATTACATTTAAAGATTTATTATGTGTGGTAATTAAATGATTTATATTACAAATATTCTTAATAATTTTTTTAAAAACATCAGTTTGATAGTTCGATTCCACGTTTTGTAATACTGATGCAATTCTTTCTAGACCCATTCCGGTATCTACAGACATTATTTTGAGAGGTATGACTTCATTGTTATTAATTTTATTAAATTGTATAAATACAATATTCCAAATTTCTATACATTGTTTTTTATCGTCTAAATTATATAAATTATTTATATTATTTTTTTTTTTAAAAAAAATTTCAGTGCATGGTCCACATGGACCTATATCACCCATTTGCCAAAAATTATCTGATTCATATTTTTGATTTTTTTTATCATAAATTTTTATGATATTGTCTGTTGACAACTGGATTATTTTATTCCATATATTATATGTTTCGTGATCTTTGTAGTAGACTGTCACAAATAATTTTTTTTTAGAAATATTAAACCATTTTTTATCAGTTAATAATTCCCATGCGTATAAAATAGCTTCTTTTTTAGAATATGCCCCAAAACTAAAATTTCCTAACATTTCAAAAAATGTATTATGATATTCGCTATATCCTACTTCTTGAAAATCATTATGTTTACCCCCTGTACGTAAACAACGTTGTGCAGTTGCTACTTGTGAAAATGGATATGTTTTTTTTCCTAAAAAATAATCCTGGAACTGGTTCATTCCTGCATTCGTAAATAATAAATTACAGTTTTTATTTGGGATTAAAGGACTACTACAAACAATTTGATGGTTTTTTTTTTTAAAAAATTCTAAAAACATATTACGAATTTTTTCTGTTGTATATTGCATATGTTTCCTATCTATATTGTAAATTTGATATTTTTTAAATTTAAAAATATGAATTGATGTATTAAATTAATTAATGTGTTTGTTATATTAATATGATATATTTATTTAATATATATATACAGTAAATATATTTTGTAGTATTTTTGATATTGTTATATTAATAGAATTTTTAATATTAATATTATTGATATTTCATGGCTAATCAGGAGAAGGGTTTTGTTATATAATAAACAGATATCACGGCCAGTTTTACTGAATGATTTTATTAATATAATTTATGAAGATGAATATATATTATTAATTAATAAACCTGCAGGTTTAGTTGTTCATCCCGGACATGGTAATTTGGATGGTACTTTAATGGATATTTTGTTAGATAAAAACAAATTCTTAGCTAAAATACCAAGAGCGGGGATAGTACATCGTTTAGATAAAAATACAACTGGATTAATGATTATAGCTAAAGATATTTTTACGTATGAAAAGTTAATTTTTTTAATGAAAAATCGAAAAATTATTCGTACATATGATGCTTTTGTGAGTGGTCATTTAACATCAGGTGGTATAATATCTCAACCGATTACTAGACATTCTAAAAAAAGAACATGCATGATGGTAAATACTACAGGAAAAACATCAATCACACACTATCAAATCGTCCAAAGATTTAATTTTTATACACATATACATATTAAGCTAGAGACAGGTCGTACACATCAAATTCGTGTGCACATGTTATATCTGAAACATCCTATTTTAGGGGATCCGACATATAAAATTACTAATTATTATCCTAAACATATTAAAAAAAATTTTTTAAATAAAATTAATTTATTTTCTCGGCAAGCACTACATGCAAGTCATATTAAATTTGTTCATCCTATTACGAATTGTTTAATAGATTGTTATACTGAATTACCAAAAGATATGGTTGATATTGTAAAATATTTATAGTAATATCTATATTTTAGATAAAATATAAATAATACTGTTAGTCTATACATCACGATAATTAATATATTTAATTATTTAAGATTTATTTTTATATAATAAATCTATTTTAGTTTTTTGCATTTAATCGTTTTATGGCTGTATTTAACGCGCAATAATATCCCTCTATTCCAAATCCTGAAATTACACCACTGGAAATATCAGATAACCAAGAAAATGCCCGAAATTTTTCTCTAGAATAAATATTAGAAATATGTACTTCTATAAATGGTTTTTGAACAGATAAAAACGCATCTCTTAAAGCAATACTAGTATGGGTAAAAGCGCCTGGATTAATGATAATATAATCATATTCTTGTGATTTATGGATATTTTCAATTAAAATATGTTCCGCATTAGATTGAATATGTGTAATTTTTGTATTTAATGTGTGTGCTATTTTATTAAGTTGACTTAACAGTTGTATTAAAGTAGTTTTTCCATATATGGTAGATTCGCGTGTACCTAATAAGTTTAAATTAGGGCCATTCAAAAGTAATATCTTAAATAACATATGATTCATCTTATTACGGATTATATAAATTATTATAATAAATTTATAATAGATAAGTTTAAATGTTTTGTAAAGCTGTTAATTATACTTTTTCGATATCTGGAAAATTCTTATTATTATAATATTGTAAATATTTTTTTAAGATCATAATATACATTACTCTTTATATAAAGAGCGTTTATAGATATATATTTCGGTTTTGAAACTTTATATAATGATATTAATATTATTATTAAATATAATGTATGTAGATTGCAGTCAAAAAAAATTATATGACTGCATATTTAGTGTTATATGAATATATTACGATATTTATTACATTCTTTCTTTAATTCGTGCTGCTTTTCCAATTTTATTTCTTAAATAATATAATTTAGATTTTCGTACTAATCCTCTTTTTTTAACTATAATTTTTTCAATAATATTAGAGTATGTTTGAAAAACACGTTCAGTACCTTCGCCGTTCGATAATTTACGAACAACAAATGAAGATTGTAATTGTCGATTTTTAATAGCAATTACAGTGCCTTCAAAGGATTGTAATCGTTTTTTTGATGATTCTATTACCCAAACTTTTACTTCTAATGTATCTCCAGGTCGGAAGTGAGGTATATTATTATGCATTTGTTGTTTTTCAATTTCTTGAATAATTTTTGGTTTCATAACAGCGATTCCAAATTATTAATATAAATTAATAATTTTTTTTGAATTGTTGGAGTATTTTTTTTTGTTCATTAGATAAACATATTTTTTTAAATAGATCAGGTCTTTTTAATAGAGTATTTTTTAAAGAGTGTGTTATTTTCCATTTTTGGATATTTCTTTGATGCCCGGATAGTAGTACTTTTGGTACAAATTTATTATCGATATTTTCAGGTCGAGTATAATGAGGATAATCTAATAGTCCGTTATAGAATGATTCTTCTTGTATAGAATATTTTTTTAATACTCCTGGTTGTAATCTCGATATTACATCAATAATGGTCATAGCAGGTAATTCACCTCCGGAAACAATATAATCTCCAATTGACCATTCTTCATCGATATAATGTTGAATTATACGTTCATCGATACCTTCATATCTACCACATACAAGAATAATCCCGACTTGTTGAGAAATTTTATGCATGTGTTTTTGATTTATATTTTGTCCTTGTGGTGATAAATAAATTACAATAGTATTCTTTGGAGAAAAAGTTTTTACCGTTTGAATTGCTGTTTTTAATGGTTGGGCAGTTAGCACCATTCCTGGACCGCCTCCGTAAGGATGGTCATCTATTTTTCTATTTTTTTTATTTGAAAATTGTCTTAAATTCCAAATATTAATAGAAATAATATTTTTTTTTAGTGCTTTTTTAATAATGCCATATTTTATCATACAAGTAAACATTTCTGGAAATATAGTAATAATACCAATCCACATTTTAACCTTCATTTACGATAATTATTGTTAAGTAACATTATTCAACTATCGAAGTATTTAATTGAATAATTTTTTTTTTTAAATATATTTTTTTAATAAATATATTTTGAATAAATGGAATTAAAATTTCTTTTTTATTATATTTCGTATTTTTTATTACTAAAATATCATTTTTTTTTGTTCTGATTATATTCCTGACTGTACCAATATAAATATTATTTTTATCAAATACTTGGCATAATATAATATTATACCAATAATATTCACACTTATTTAATTTCGGCAATGTTTGTTTTTGAATTGCAATCAGATTATTTGTTAAAATTTTTGCCTGATTTATATTATTAATATTTTTAAATTTAACAATAATTTTTTTGTTGTATATTTTGTTATATTCTAAAAAAAATTGTATCCATTGATTGTTATGATATAAAAACCAGGGTTTATATTTCAAAATATTACTTTTTTTTTCTGTATAAGAAAAGATTTTATTCCAACCTAGAATGCCATATACAGCACCAATTTTTCCAACAATTAATAAATCGTGCATATAATTATAATAACATTATTAATCTAATTTAAATTTCATTTTTTTTAATTATTTTTATTAATTTTTTTATTTTTTTTGTTGGTAAAGCACCATTTTTAATCCAATATTCTATGCGTTTCATATTTAAAGATATTTTTTGTGTTGTGTTTGGATGAAAAAAACCTAGTTGTTCAATAAATTTTCCATCCCTAGGAGATCTGCTATCTGCAACAATAATTTTGTAAAATGGTTTTTTTTTAGTACCTTGTAATGATAATCTAATTTTTACCATAAAATCCTCTTAAAGATCAAATATAATTTATAGTATTATGTAGTATATTATCTATTATACTGAATATATTGCATTTACAATACTGTTTTTTAAATTTTATTATTAAAATATATTCGGTATCATCTGCTTTATATTTTGAAATAAATTTTTCATTCCGATATTTTTTATTTTTTTCATTACTTTTTTTAATTCATAAAATTGTTTTAATAATGTATTTATATTCTGTACGGATGTTCCAGAACCTTGAGCAATGCGTTTTTTTCTTGAATGTTTTATAATTTCTGGGTTTTGTCTTTCATATGGTGTCATGGAATTAATAATAGCCGTAATGATAGTTAATTTCTGTTCATTGTATGTTTGTTTCATGTTATGTATATACATATTCTGTGTTGGCATATTTGATATTAATGTATTTATTCCTCCTAATTTTTTTATTTTTTGAATTTGTTTTTTAAAATCATTTAAATTAAATTGATTATTTTTTTGAATTAATTGATTTTTTTTTTGTTTTTTAACTTTATTATCTATTTTTTCTATAATAGATAACATATCGCCCATTCCTAACATTTTTGATACTATTCTTTCTGGTTGAAATATAGAAAATGATGTAATTTTTTCACCTGTACTGATAAACTTAACCGGTTGTTTTGTAATATAACTGGCAGATAATGCAGCACCTCCTCTAGCATCGCTATCAACTTTTGTTAATATTAAACCAGATATTTGTATTGTATTATTAAATGCTTTAGCGATATTAATAGTATCTTGTCCTAGCATAGTATCAATAACAAAAAATGTTTCATTTGGTTTAGTACATTTTTGTATATTTTGTATTTCTTGCATCATTTTTTGGTCAGTATGTAGTCTTCCTGCGGTATCTAATATCAGAACGTCATATAATTTTTTTTTTGCTTCTTGTATAGCAAGTGTACTAATTTTAATTGGATCATTAATATTATATGTGTTAAAAAAATGAATTTTAGCTTGTTTTGCGATAACCTCTAGTTGTTTTATAGCTGCTGGTCGGTATATATCAGTAGAAGCAACTAAAATATTTTTTTTATATTTTTGAGATATAAAGTGACCTAATTTACCAACTGTACTAGTTTTTCCAGAACCTTGCAAACCAATCATTAAAATAATATTTGTTTTTTTTTTAGAGATAACAAGATTATTATTTTTCATGCTCATGATTGAGATTAGTTCTTGTTGTAAAATTTTAACAAATTCTTGTCCTGGAGTAAGATGGAGATTAATATTTTTTCCGATAATCGATGTCTTAATTTTGTTAATTATTTCCTGAATTACAGATAATGCGACATCAGCTTCTAATAAAGTAATGCGAATATTTCTCAGAGAATCATTTAGTTTTTTTTCTGTAATTCTGCCATATCCAGAAATATCTTTAATAATTGATATAAATTTATTTTTAAGATTATTGAACATAATTATATGTCTCACATTATTATATTATTTTAATGAAATTATACTTATATTACGAAATAAAGAGTATACTGTAATTATTTTTGTTCTTTATAATATATTAAAGGTAGAATAACAACCTAAAATTTTTATTGAAATGTTTTGTTTTTTTATAACTTTGAGTGTTTTTTGTAAATTATCATCTTGAATATGTGCTTGAATTTCTAAATATATAATTTCTTTAATATAATTTTTGTAATTGATACTGGATTGTAATTGTATAATTGGAATCTTTTGCATATATAGTAACGTTATGATTTGAAATAGGTAACTTTCTTTTGTTTTGAGAAGTATTGTTACTTTTTTTGGTGTTATATCAGATATCAAAATATTATTTTTTGTTAAAATAAAAAATCTAGTATTATTATTTTTGGTATTAGATATATTTTTTAAAATGACATCTAAGTTATAAAATTTAGCGCTATTTTTATTTCCAATAGCAGCAATATTATTATTATTTTTATTAGAAATAATCTTCATTGCTTGCGCAGTACTTTCTGTGTAGTGAATTTTACAATGTGGAAATCTTTTAATAAAGATACAACATTGTTGGAATACTTGTTCGTGACTGTAAATATGATTAATTGTTTCTAATTTCGTGCCTGGTTTTACTAATAAACAATTTTCAATTGGTAAATAACATTCACCAACAATGGTTAATTGTTTTTTACATATTAATTGATATACTTCATCAATAAAACCGGAAGTACTATTTTCTATTGGTACAATTGCATAATTAGCTTGATTATTTTTTATAGAAATAAATATATTTTTAAAATTATTATATTCTTTTATAATATAATTTTCATAATATTGTGTTATAAATTTTTTACTTGCGATATATGAGTATG